>NZ_JABULD010000253.1:0-8929 GCF_014060985.1 Pseudomonas sp. MD195_PC81_125 | reverse complement strand
CGCCGGGCTGGTTTGTACTGACGCTGGCGGATTTCAATCTGCTCAGTAAGGCGCGTTGCGCTTCAGGATATTGAGCTTGAAGTCGAGAACACCGGCGCTGCGGTTCGAGTTGGTGCGTACGAACGTGCCGACTCTGGGATCATGTTTGTTACGACTTTGCCCGGCGCACAACAGCGCGCCGCCTCGGGTCTGGATTCTGACAGTGGGCGTATCCGTGTCGATCTGATCCAGCGTGATGATATTGCCCTTGGCATTGAGCAGGTTGAATGTGGTCTGGTCCCCATCTTCGGTTGCATAAGAGTTCAGGAAGTCTTTTTTCTTCACGGCTGATGGTTCTGTAGTAGTACTCGCCCGGCGTAAAGATATAAATAGTGTAGTAGTCATCAAGGCAGCGGAAGTAAAGGGTCAGTGCGTCCGGTGCAACATCTGGCTTGAGAAAGAGATAGTTTGAAACATCCAGGTGGTGGGAAAACGTAAAGGCTTCATAATCGGGTCGTGGAGTCGTGACCTTTCTGCCATACGTCAACTTGGGAAAGTGTGGATAGCCATAGCGAGTGCTCAATGTTGCAATAAAGGATTTTTCCTGATTGGTGCTCATGGTATTACTCGATCTTTTGAATGCTGATAACTAAACAGCCGGGCTGTTCAGTGGCGTAAGTGTTGAATGCTGAAACGTTGATGTCAGATTTCGTCGGGATCACTGAGAAACGATGCATTGCGCTCGATGATTTTCAGTGTGAACGGCAGGCCTGTGTTATCCGTCTCGGCCATATAAATGTAGGGTGCGCCTCGTCGACGCAACGCTGTGATCTGGCCGGCGTTACGTGCCTTGAGTCGCACTCGCTGACGATCACCGACCATATCCTGCAGGGTGATGATCCGGTTATCGTGGCTCAGCAAGTTGAAAGAGGTGGTGTCGCTGCCCGCCGGCAGAAAAGCCCCTAACACCCCGGCGCGATCCTTGCTCAGGCAATAACCTGTGTGCGTGGCGTGATCGCGTATGTAAAGGTGGTAATAGTCATCAGTACAGCGGAAATAAATGTTCATGGGTTGTACGTTTGTTACTTCCCTTTGGAAGCGGCAACCCAATAGGTGGGCATCATCGATTAATCTGGGAGTACCGGTGTAAAAACCGCCGGAAAATGATTTGTCGGTGCGCAAGACCGGTTCTTCATAAAGCGCTCCCAGGATATTCAGGTGGTGCTGGTCCAGCATTAATGTTGCGATAAATGACTTTTGCCTGTTCGTTGTCATGAACTCTTCCTTGAGTTTTTGATGGGTGTTTCTTCGTTCTGTGTGGATTTTTAGTTGCTGTTGCGGGTTCTGTTTTTAACACTAACAGCTAGGTTTTGTTGGTGTCCTGTTTTTCTTTGAAGTTGTTGTTTCAAGTTTTAAGTGAGGCGGCAGCGACTTTCACGCAGACGAAAAAAAAACCGGCCAATCACTTGGCCGGTTTTTCATGCTGCAGGTTTAACGTCGCATCAAGCGCCGTATACCGGCAGTTTCTTGCAGATGGCTTTGACTTTCTCACGAACGGCATCGATCACCGCTTCGTTGTTCAGGTCAGCCAGGATGTCGCAGATCCAGCCGGCCAGCTCTTTGCACTCTGCCTCTTTGAAGCCACGGGTGGTCACAGCCGGAGTACCGAAGCGCAGGCCGGAAGTGACGAACGGCGAGCGTGGGTCGTTTGGCACGGAGTTCTTGTTCACGGTGATGAACGCTTTGCCCAGCGCGGCGTCGGCGTCTTTACCGGAGATGTCCTGCTTGATCAGCGACAGCAGGAACAGGTGGTTCTTGGTACCGCCGGAAACCACGTCGAAACCGCGCGCGATGAACACTTCGGCCATGGCCTGGGCGTTCTTCACCACTTGTTCCTGGTAAGCCTTGAATTCAGGCTGCAATGCTTCCTTGAAGCAGATCGCCTTGGCGGCGATCACGTGTTCCAGCGGGCCACCCTGGGCGCCCGGGAATACTGCGGAGTTCAGCTTCTTCTCGATGTCGGCGTTGGCGCGCGCCAGGATCAGACCGCCACGTGGACCGCGCAGGGTCTTGTGCGTGGTGGTGGTGACCACGTCAGCGAAAGGCACCGGGTTCGGGTAGACACCAGCGGCGACCAGACCGGCCACGTGAGCCATGTCGACGAACAGGTAGGCACCGACTTTGTCCGCGATGGCGCGGAAGCGTGGGAAGTCGAGAATCTGCGAGTAGGCAGAGAAACCGGCCACAATCATTTTCGGCTTGTGTTCAACGGCCAGACGCTCGACTTCGTCGTAGTCGATCAGGCCATTGGCGTCGATGCCGTACTGCACGGCGTTGTACAGCTTGCCGGAGGAGGACACGCTGGCGCCGTGGGTCAGGTGACCACCGTGGGCCAGGCTCATGCCCAGAATGGTGTCGCCACCTTGCAGCAGGGCCAGGTAAACAGCGGCGTTGGCTTGCGAGCCGGCGTGCGGCTGAACGTTGGCGTAATCGGCGCCGAACAGCTCTTTGGCGCGGTCGATGGCCAGTTGTTCAACGACGTCAACGTACTCGCAGCCACCGTAGTAGCGCTTGCCCGGATAGCCTTCGGCGTATTTGTTGGTCAGAACCGAGCCTTGAGCTTCCATCACCGCAGGGCTGGTGTAGTTTTCCGAAGCGATCAGCTCAATGTGCTCTTCCTGGCGCTGAGCTTCTTGCTCCATGGCGGCAAAGAGATCGGCGTCGTACTTGGCAATAGTCAAATCACGGCTGAACATGGCGGTCCTCAAGGATCGGGGGCAGAAAAGGGGGGCATTCTAACCCAATGGGTTTTGGATGGCATATGAAACGACATCATGTCGCAGACAAGTGGCGTTCATGACAGATGTGCGGTGCTTTTGCCGGCCTGAAAAGATCGCAGCCTTCGGCAGTTCCTACAGTAATCGGGGCCGATTGCGAATACTGTGACCGACATCAATCCCTGTAGGAGCTGCCGAAGGCTGCGATCTTTTCTTCAGTCAAACATGAACAGCGCATCATTGCTGAACTGCGCTTCAAACCGGCTCGCCGGCATCGGTCGGCCGAACAGATAGCCCTGCACTTCATCGCAACCGTGCTCGCGCAGGAAGTCCAGTTGCTCATGGGTTTCCACGCCCTCGGCGATCACCGCCAGATTGAGGCTGTGGGCCATGGCGATGATCGCACGGGCGATCTGCGCATCCTGCTCGCCGGACGGCAGGCCGTCGACGAAAGTGCGGTCGATCTTCAGCACGTCGATCGGGAACTGCTTGAGGTAGTTCAGCGATGAATAACCGGTGCCGAAATCGTCGACCGCGATACTCAGGCCAAGGTTTTTCAGCCCGGCGAGAATCTGCATCGCCTCGCTGACTTCGCGCATCAGGATACTTTCGGTCAGCTCCAGTTCCAGGCACGCCGGTGGCAGCCCGGTTTCGCGCAGGATGGTGGCGATGCGTGTACCGAGCTGGCCATCGGAGAACTGCCGCGCCGAGATGTTCACCGAGACTTTCGGCACGCGCACCCGGTTCTGGTGCCAGGTCTTGAGTTGACGGCAGGCTTCGCTGATCACCCAGTCGCCAACGTCCACCACCAGCCCCAGCTCCTCCAGCACCGGAATGAAATCCCCCGGCGGCACCAGCCCGCGACGCGGATGACGCCAGCGCAGCAGCGCTTCGGCACCGGTCAGACGTTTGCCGTCGCCGCTGAATTGCGGCTGGTAATACAGGACGAATTCGTTCTGTTCCAGCGCATGGCGCAGGTCGCTTTCCAGCTCAAGACGCTCCAGCGCACTGGCGTTCATGTCGGCCTGATAGAACTGGAAGTTGTTCTTGCCACGCTCCTTGGCGTGGTACATCGCGGTATCGGCGTTCTTCATCAACTGACTGAGTTCGTTGCCGTCCTGCGGACTCAAAGCAATGCCGATACTGGCGGTGACGAAGAACTCGCGGCCTTCCAGCACGAACGGGCGCACCAGACTGGCGAGAATCTGCTCGGCCACATGAATCGCCCGGTTCAGCGCCATTTCGCGGCTGGAGCGGTGTTGCAGGAGCAGGGTGAACTCGTCGCCGCCCATGCGCGCCACGGTGTCGTCTTCGTCGACGCAGGCCAGCAGGCGCGTGGCCATGTCTTTCAACATGCGGTCGCCGGCGGCGTGGCCGAGGGAGTCGTTGATCGGTTTGAAGCGGTCGAGGTCGAGGAACATCAACACCACCCACGACTTCTGCCGCTCGGCCGATTGCAGCGCGGTGTGCAGGCGATCCTGGAACAGCGTGCGGTTCGGCAGGTGGGTCAGGGCGTCGTAGTAGGCCAGGCGATGAATGCGTTGTTCGCTGGCCTTGCGCTCGCTGATGTCGCTGAAGAAACACACGTAACTGGCCAGATCGCCTTCATCGTCGAGGACCGCCGTGATGCCGACCCATGCCGGGTAATGCTCGCCGTTACGCCGCTTGAGCCAGACTTCGCCTTCCCAGGTGCTGTGCTGATGCAGTTGCTTGAGCACGTAACGCAGGTGCGCGTCCTGTTGCTCGTCGACGGTGAGCATGTTCGGCAACTGGTCGAGTACTTCCGACACCGCGTAACCGCTGACCCGGCTGAAGGCTTCGTTGGCCTGCACGATATAGCCGGCGGGGTCGGTGATCAGGATCGCCGAAGTCGAGTGCTCGAATACCGTGGCCGCCATACGCAGGTCTTTTTCGGCGCGGCGCTGCTGGCTGATGTCGCGGCCGACGCCTAGCACGCCTTCGAACGCGCCGTGTTCGTCCCACACCAGCACCAGGCGCAGCTCGATCGGGATCTTGCGACCGTCGGCACGCAGGCAGTCGAACAGGAACATCTGCGTCTGCACCTGGCTTCGCAGCTGTGCGAGTTGCTCAGGCTTGTCGAGCGCTTTGCTGACCCGGTCCATCAGGGAGTAGATGCCGCTCAGTTGTTGCGGGTTGGCGATGGTCGATTGCCAGCCGTTCTGGAAAATCCACTCGGCGTCGTAACCCAGCACCGCTTGCACCGACGGGCTGACGTAGTTCAACGACAGCTTGCTGTCGGTGGAGAAAATCACGTCGCTGATGCTTTCGGCGAGCATGCGGTAGCGCTGTTCGCTGTCACGCAGCGATTCACTGGCCTCGATCTGCTCGGTGATGTCCTTGGCCACGCCGATGATCCGCGTGACCTGATCGTGTTTGTCACGGGCCAGCGCTTGCTCACGAATGTCGAAGCGCCGCCACTTGCCGTCACGATGGCGGAAGCGCAGCTGACATTGCAGCAACTGACTGTAACCGGCGTGCCGCTGCATCTGCCGTGAGCGGTGGTAATAGTCGGCGTCTTCCGGGTGCAGGAGGATTTCCCAGAAGTACTCGCCCATCTGGTGCAGCTCGGAGCGGTTGTAACCGAGGGTCTGGCCGAGGTGATGGTTGCTGAAGATCATCCGCTGGCTGATCACGTCCTGCACATACAGATGATCCGGCACCGTGCGCACCACGTCCGACCAAAAGCCTTCGCGCTCCAGCAGCGACAGTTCGATCAGCTTGCGGCTGGTGATGTCGTTGATGCTGAGGATCACCGCTTTATAGTCGTGCAGCTCCTCAGGCAGGCGCAGAACCATCCACAGGTGCTGATCGCGACCGTTGATGTCTGGCAGTCTGATTTCCAGTTCCAGTTGTTTCTGTTGCTGCAGAACCGCGTCGAGCACCTGGTTGCCGATGGCGCACTGGCTGTGCGGCTGGCCGTCGATCAGCAGTTGCCAGGCGTGCTCGCAGGAATGGACATTGAGCAGTTGCAGCGCGACCTGATTGACCTCGGTGACGCGCAGTTCTTGCAGCAGTTGCTGGCGCTGGGCCGGTTGGTCGAGCCAGGCCTTGAGCTGGTCGCTGGTCTGGATCTGCGCCTTGTCGAACACTTGCTTGAGGCCGGACAGATCGAGCACGCACAGCGCAACACCGGTGCCTTCGAAGATGTCCTGATAACGCCGGCGGCCTTCATGCAACTGGCGCTGGCGGCGACGCATGTTCAGCAGCGCGATCACCGGCAACATCGAGAACGCCAGGCCCAGCAGGCATTTGCCGATAAACGCTGGCAGCAGTTCTTCGAGCACCCGCTGACGGTCGAACAGCCCGCGCAACTGCCAGTCGCTGCTGCTCAGCGGTACGGTTAATACAGTGTTGGCCAGGTCGTCGGGGCTCAGCACGCCGGGCCTGGCTGAAGACAGCGCTTCGTCGCGGCTGATGATCTGGTGGTTGAGGCGGTTTTCAACCAGCCACAACGGGCGGATGCCGGTTTCACCCTGCTGGGTCAGCGAGTCGAAGAAGGTCGGGGTCAGGCGCAACACCCAGTAGCCGCGCGTGCTGCCGCTGGCCTGATGCAATAACAGATGCACCACCGAGCCGTCGTCGGCGTTGCTGAAGTAATGCGCCTGGGCGCGGCTGCGGCGCACCAGTTCAGCGAGGTAATCGGCGTCGTGGCTGTCGCTGGCGCTGTCGTTGAGGATTTTCCCGGATGGGCTGAGCAGGGCCAGGCTGCGCACGTCCGGCAGCGATTGCTGGAGCTTGCGCAGCAGCGCCTGCTGTTCGTCGGACGACTGCGGCTGTTCGACGATCGGTAGCAGGTTGAGGGCGATTTGCGCATTCAGCGACATGTTCAGGCTGACCTGCGAGGCGAGGTCGGCGGTGTAGTCGATGGTGTACTGGCGCTGGTTTTTCTGGGTCTCGCGCAATTGGTCGAGCAACTGCCAGAACAGCAACGCCAGCAGCAAAAGTACCAGCGTCGCCAAGGCACCCTTCAATGTTCCGCGCAGGGGCGAGCCGGTCCCCGGATTGGACGCGCTCACAGAAGCTGGCGGGGTAACGTTGGACAAGCTGAAATCCTGCGGTTTGGCTGGACTGGCGCGACGTGCACTATAAGCCGGACGCCCGAAGGGCGGCTAGCATGCCTTGAGTTGTGGCGAAGTGCCAGCCCCACTCGGCTGGACTGCCTTCCGTCATTCAGGTAGCTTTGCCGGTTACGCGGGAGCGTTCCAGCTCCTAGACTCAGACTTTTTCAGCGCGCACGCATTGATGACCATCAAGTGAACGACGCGCATCGGTCTGGCCGGGCATCGCCTGCGCTCCAATCATTCATCTGTCACTGACCCAAGGTTCTCCATGGCTCAATACGTCTTCACCATGCATCGGCTGGGCAAAGTTGTTCCGCCGAAGCGGGAAATCCTGAAAAACATTTCGCTGTCGTTCTTCCCCGGCGCCAAGATCGGCGTACTCGGCCTCAACGGTTCGGGTAAGTCCACGCTGCTGAAAATCATGGCCGGCGTCGACACCGAGTTCGAGGGCGAAGCCCGTCCGATGCCGGACCTGAACATCGGTTATCTGCCGCAAGAGCCACAACTTGATCCGACCAAGACCGTGCGTGAAGTGGTCGAGGAAGCGGTCAGCGTGATCAAGGACGCGCAAGCGCGTCTGGACGAGGTCTACGCCGCTTACGCTGACCCGGATGCCGACTTCGACAAGCTGGCTGCCGAGCAAGCCAAGCTCGAAGCAATCCTGCAGGCCAGCGATGGTCACAACCTGGAGCGTCAACTGGAAGTCGCCGCCGATGCGCTGCGTCTGCCGGCTTGGGACGCCAAGGTCGAACACCTGTCCGGTGGTGAAAAACGTCGCGTGGCCCTGTGCCGCCTGCTGCTGTCCGCTCCGGACATGCTGCTGCTCGACGAACCGACCAACCACCTGGACGCTGACTCCGTGGCGTGGCTGGAGCACTTCCTGCACGACTTCCCGGGCACCGTGGTCGCGATCACGCACGACCGTTACTTCCTGGATAACGTTGCTGGCTGGATTCTGGAACTCGACCGCGGCGCGGGCATTCCTTACGAGGGCAACTACTCGGGTTGGCTGGAAGCCAAGTCCGATCGTCTGGCCCAGGAGTCCAAGCAACAGTCGGCTCACGAAAAAGCCATGAAGGAAGAGCTGGAGTGGGTGCGCAAAGGCGCCAAGGCCCGCCAGTCGAAATCCAAGGCTCGTCTGGCACGCTTTGAAGAAATGCAGTCGCAGGAATTCCAGAAGCGTTCGGAAACCAACGAGATCTACATCCCGGCCGGTCCACGTCTGGGCGACAAGGTCATCGAATTCAAGAACGTCACCAAGGGCTACGGCGATCGCGTCCTGATCGACAACCTGTCGTTCTCCATGCCGAAGGGCGCTATTGTCGGCGTGATCGGTGGTAACGGTGCCGGTAAATCGACCCTGTTCCGCATGCTGATGGGCAAGGAAACGCCGGATTCGGGCAGCATCGAAGTCGGTGAAACCGTGCAACTGGCCTGTGTTGACCAGAGCCGTGAAGACCTCGACGGCAGCAAGACCGTGTTCCAGCAGATCTCCGACGGTTCCGACCAGATCCGCATCGGCAACTACGAGATCCCGTCGCGCACCTACGTCGGTCGCTTCAACTTCAAGGGCGGCGACCAGCAGAAGTTCGTCAAGGACCTGTCCGGTGGTGAGCGCGGTCGTCTGCACCTGGCGCTGACCCTGAAGGAGGGCGGCAACGTCCTGCTGCTCGACGAACCGTCCAACGACCTCGACGTCGAAACCCTGCGTTCCCTGGAAGAAGCCCTGCTGGACTTCCCGGGCGCCGCCATTGTGATCTCTCACGATCGCTGGTTCCTGGACCGCGTCGCGACCCACATCCTGGCGTACGAAGACGACTCGCAAGCGGTGTTCTTCGAAGGTAACTACACCGAGTACGAAGCCGACCGCAAAAAGCGTCTTGGCGAAGCGGCGGCCCAGCCACACCGGGTACGCCACAAGAAACTGGCCTGATTCGGGGTGGTTGGATGAAAAAGCGGAGCCTTCGGGCTCCGTTTTTTTTGCCTGGGTTTCTTCAGCAATACCGGGTTGCGTTCATCGCTGGCAAGCCAGCTCCCACAGGTTTTTTGTTGTACCTGGAATGTGTGGGTGCCGCGAAAACTGTGGGAGCT
>NZ_JABULD010000391.1:0-12615 GCF_014060985.1 Pseudomonas sp. MD195_PC81_125 | reverse complement strand
CAGGAACCGGAAGCCGTGTACAACCGTGTTTGTGGTGCCTGTCATTCCGGCCAACTACCCATGGCGCCCGAAAGAGGCGATCAGGCAGCTTGGACGCCGAGGTTGGCGAAAGGTATGGAGACGCTGGTGCAACACGTGACCCAGGGTTTCAAGGCGATGCCGCCGCGTGGTTTGTGCATGGACTGCAGTGCCGAGGATTACCAGGCCATCATCCTTTGGATGAGCGAGAGTAAACCCGGTCCATAACTCTTAACCCTTAGCCGTAGTTGGATTAGCTGATGAACAAATTGATCGTGAGTCTGCTGTTGACCGTGGGAATCTCCGGCATCGCCCATGCTGCAGGTGATGCAGCAGCCGGCCAGGCAAAAGCTGCCGTGTGCGGAGCCTGCCATGGCCCGGACGGGAACAGCATGGCACCCAACTTCCCGAAACTGGCCGGTCAAGGTGAACGCTACCTCGACAAGCAGTTGCACGACATCAAGTCGGGCAAACGCCAGGTTCTGGAAATGACCGGCCTGCTGACCAACCTGAGCGATCAGGACCTGGCCGATATTGCCGCTTACTTTGCCAGTCAGAAGGGCAGCGTCGGCGCCGCCGATCCAAAAATCGTCGCCCGTGGTGAAGCCCTGTTCCGTGGCGGCAACCTGGACAAAGGCCTGCCAGCCTGCACCGGCTGCCACTCGCCGAACGGTGCCGGCAATGCCGCCGCCGGCTTCCCGCACCTGGGAGGCCAACACGCTCAATATATCGCCAAACAGCTGACCGACTTCCGCAAGGAAGAAGGCGGGCGCGCCAACGACGGCGATTCCATGCCGATGCGCACCATCGCACGCAAACTCAGCGACGAAGACATTGCTGCGGTCGCCAGCTACATTCAGGGCCTGCACTAACCGCCCTGCATCGAGCGTTACCGGTGATGGACATCTCCTGCAACGTTAACGCTCGATTAATCCGTCGCAGCAAGTATAAAAAGGGTGGCTTTGGCCGCCCTTTTTTGTGGCCGCTGCCGTTACACTACAGAACTCATGCCCGCCAGGATCTGTCTGAAAACAGGTCGCGCGAGGCGACCAAAATTGTCCAGGAGTAAAGCATGCGTAATCTGATCATCAGCGCCGCTCTCGTCGCTGCCAGCCTGTTCGGCGTGACCGCCCAGGCCGCCGAAGCACCCGCTGCCCCTTATGTCGAACTGGCCAACCCGGTGCCGGTGGCAGAGCCTGGCAAGATCGAAGTCGTGGAGCTGTTCTGGTACGGCTGCCCGCATTGCTACGCGTTCGAGCCGGTGATCAATCCCTGGGTTGAAAAACTGCCGTCCGATGTCAACTTCGTACGCATTCCTGCCATGTTCGGTGGCCCGTGGGATGCTCACGGTCAAATGTTCCTGACCCTGGAAGCAATGGGCGTCGAGCACAAGGTTCACGCTGCGGTATTCAATGCGATCCAGAAAGAACACAAGAAACTGACCGACAAGAACGACATGGCTGACTTCCTCGCCACACAAGGCGTGGACAAGGACAAGTTCCTCGCCACCTTTGACTCGTTCGCGATCAAAGGGCAGATCGTCAAGGCGCGTGAGCTGGCCAAGAAATATGAAATCACTGGCGTGCCAACCATGATCGTCAACGGCAAATACCGCTTCGACATCGGCTCTGCCGGTGGTGCGGAAGAAGCCTTGAAGCTGGCTGATCAACTGGTCGCCAAAGAGCGAGCGGCCAACAAGGCAGCTGCCAACTAAGCGCGGTCATTGCCATGCGCCGCTGGGGCACTGAACGCATCGTTGGCCTGCATGATCCGCAGGTCAACGAGCATCATCTGGAGTCCACGGGCCTGCCCGCAGACCATCGTCTGCGCTTGCTCAGCTTCAACATCCAGGTCGGCATCAGCACCGAACGCTATCGGCATTACCTGACCCGCAGCTGGCAGCACCTGCTGCCGCACACCGGGCGCTCAGGCAATCTGCAGAAGATCGGCGACCTGCTTGGCGACTTCGACCTGGTCGCCCTGCAGGAGGCCGATGGCGGCAGCCTGCGCTCAGGCTACGTCAATCAGGTCGAACACCTGGCCCACCTCGGCGCCTTCCCTTACTGGTATCAACAACTCAATCGCAACCTCGGCCGGCTGGCCCAGCACAGCAATGGCGTGCTCAGTCGACTGAAACCGTGGGCGATCGAAGACCATCCGCTGCCGGGCCCGAAAGGTCGCGGCGCAATCCTGCTGCGCTTTGGCGAAGGCCCGGAAGCGCTGGTGGTGGTGATGATGCACCTGGCCCTCGGCGCCCGGGTGCGCAGCCTGCAACTGGCCTACATTCGGGACCTGATCGGTGGCTACAAGCACCAGGTATTGATGGGCGACATGAACACCCATGCCAGCGATCTGCTACAACAGTCACCGTTACGCGATCTCGGCCTGCTGGCCCCGCAGATGCAAGCCACGTTTCCCAGCTGGCGGCCGCAACGTTGCCTGGATCATATTTTGCTCAGCCCGACCCTGACTCTGGAAAAGGTCGAAGTGCTGGCCCAACCCATTTCCGATCACCTGCCGGTCGCGGTAGAGATTCGTCTGCCGGGTTCGCTCACGGCCGATGCATTGCCCGCGTTGAGTCCTGCCCCTCGCGGAACCCCTGAATGAGCGACGACGCCCAGCGCTGGAAAGAGAAATACCTCAAAAGTATCGAACAGCAGGACAAGCTCGAACGGCGCTGGGCCGCCCGTCTCGACTTGCTGCGCCGCGGTCTGGTACGCAGTACGCTGGCCGCTGAAGGCACCGACAAGGTCGTTGATCAGTGCATGAAAGAGATGCGCGACGTGGTGCGCACCGACGACATGGATGCCGGTCTCGCCGCCCTGCTGCCGCGCCTGGAGAAAGCCGTACTCGACTCCGAGCAGCGCCGCGAAACCCGCATTGATCAGGTCAGCACCGCGTTGACCGCACTGGTTACCCAACTGCAAGCGTTGCCACTGCCGCGGGAAGTCGCCCAGCCGCTGAAGAGATTCGCCAAGCAACTGGACAGTCGGGTCGGCCAGGCGCGGGAAATGCCGCTGCTGCTGAGCGAACTCAGCGGTTTGCAGGGCAAAGCGTTGAGCCAGCTGGAAACCCCACCCGCGCCGGACCGCCCGGGCTTTCTGCAACGCCTGTTTGGTAATCGCGAAGCCGAAGAAACGCCAGGGACGCAGGGCCCGGAGCAACCTCAAGCGCCTGCGCCAATACCAGCGCCGCCATCAGCCAACACTGAACCTGATGTCGAGCCCGCACAGACGCCAACAGGCGAACCGACTCCGGCACCGGTCAGCGCCGCGCCTCTATTGCAACCGGCAGAGGCAAGCCCTCACCAGGCACCTGCAGCGCAACCGCAGGCCGAATCGCCTGTGGTTTCGCTTGTGCCGCCGGTCATTGCCATCGAGACGGCGCCCGAACCACTGCCTGAACTCAAACCGCCCCTCGAACCTCTGGCCCCGCCGCTTGCGCCACCAGCTTCATAGCGGCCATCAACCCTGACGAGTTGATCCACCCGGGCGACGCCCCGGCCCCCTTGCTCCTCGACAGCCTGCCCCTGCCCGCCCCGATTGCCCAAGCCTTGGCTGCCATCGATCCGGAGCAGCCCGAGCAAGACATTCTTTACGCCCTGCCCGATTCGCCGGAGCCTTCCTACAGCTCGGTGGCCAAACACATCGAAGACACGCTGATCGGGCTGCTCGACGACCTAACCTTGCCAGAGCGCCATCGCCCGCAAGCCGAGGCCATGCGTGATCGCTTGAAAAATGGCCTGAACTGGTACGAACTCCTGCCCATTCTCGACGACCTTGCCACCTTGATGCTGGCAATCACCGACAGCGGCCAACACGAATTCGAAGCCTATCTGCAGCGGCTCAACGAACGCCTCGAAGCATTCCAGAGCAATTTGCAGGCCGCCAGCGAGGGCCATGCCGACAACAGCTCGGCAGCCCGGGCGATGGACACGCAGATTCGCGAGCAAGTCGACGGCTTGCAGACCAGCGTGCAGGAAGCGGCTGATCTGGATGATCTCAAGCGAGTGCTGGAGAACCATCTCGAAGGCCTGCTCGGTACCATGGACCAGCATCAGCAACAACGCGATGCCCGCGAGCAGGAAGTGGCAGCACGTCTCAAAGGCCTGGCCGAACGTGTGGCGCACATGGAGCAGGAAGCCCTGGGCTTTCGCGAACATCTGGAAGAACAGCGACAGAAAGCCTGATCGACCCGTTGACCGGCCTGCCCAACCGCGCTGCCTGGAGCGAACGGCTGGAACACGAGATCAGGCAATGGCAACAACACGGCAACACCTTGAGCCTGGCGATGCTCGACCTCGATCATTTCAAGCGCATCAACGACAACTACGGCCATCTGGCGGGCGACAAGGTATTGAAAATCATCGCCACGGTGCTGCGCAAACGTCTGCGTGGGGCGGATTTCATTGCTCGTTTCGGCGGAGAGGAATTCGTTCTGCTGCTGCCAGCCACCACGCCGACCGTCGGCGCCAAATTGCTGGAAACCCTGCGAGCGGCCATCGAAGCGTGCCCGTTTCACTTCAAAGGTGAGCGAGTGACGATCACCATCTCCATGGGACTGGCGTCGTTCAAGCCGGGAGAACACAGCGATCTGGTGCTTAAAAGAGCCGATCAGGCGTTGTATCGGGCGAAAAACGGCGGACGTAACCGAGTCGAACTGGGCTGAGCAAGTTGTTCCATTTTGTTTAAATCGGCCCGTCGGGCGTCGATAGGCAAGGCAGTACGTTACACTGTTGCATTATTGTCTTGCGTGTACTGCCTTCTGCCATGAAATTTTTCGCCCTCCTCGCGTCGCTGCTCGTTCTGGCCGGTTGTGCCAGCGGCCCGCGTTATGACACCAGCCACCCTTCGGCCAATCACGACAGCCGCGTGCAGTTCGTGATCGTGCACTACACCTCCGCTTCCCTCGCCCGCTCGCTGCAACTGCTGACCCACGGCGAAGTCAGCAGCCACTATCTGATCGGCGACGACAAAGGCGGCACTATCTACAAACTGATGGATGAAAACCAGCGCGCCTGGCACGCCGGCGAGAGCCAGTGGCAGGGCCGTACCTGGCTAAACTCCAGCTCGATCGGCATCGAAATCGTCAATCCGGGCTTCAAGGACACGCCGACCGGGCGCCTCTGGTACCCGTACAGCGAAGCGCAGATTCAATCGCTTATCGTCCTGCTCAAGGACATCAGCCAGCGCCAGGGCATCAGCCCGCGCCATATCATTGGCCACAGCGACATCGCGCCCCTGCGCAAACTCGACCCGGGTCCCTTGTTCCCATGGAAACGCCTGGCCGCCGAAGGCCTGGGCGTATGGCCCAACGAACAAGCGGTAGCGCGGCAGCAAGTGCAGTTCAACGCCGAACTGCCAAGCATCAGCTGGTTCCAGGAACAACTGGCGCGCGTCGGTTACGACACCCCGCAGACCGGCGAGCTGGACGTAGCGACCCGCCATGTCCTGGCAGCGTTCCAGATGCACTTTCGCCCTTCACGCTTCGACGGTACACCGGACGCACAAACGGCAGCGTTGTTGCAGGTCTTCAATCAGACAAAATAATGACGCCCGCCCGACGGTCAGGGCGAAAACGAAATCAGCAGCTATAACTCATTGGTAATTCTTCGGATATTCCATGATGGTTGCTACCCGAGCGACGCTGCGTAGCTGGTTTTATCGCCCGTGGTTTTTGGCGATGATCGCGGCTGTCTTCAGTGTTGCATTGCTGATAGCCGGCGGAATGTTCGTCGCCATGCGCCAGATTGAACAGAACGAAAGCCAGGAAATGAACACCCAGGGCGAGCGTTTTCTCGCACGCCTTGAGCAGCTGTTCGGACAACTGCGCGAAAGTCTCGATGACCTCGAAGCGCAGCCGCTGCGCAGTTGCGATGAGGAAATGATCGCCACCCTGCAACAGGTCACCTTCAACTATCGCTTCGTCTATGAAGCGGCCTACATGGATGGTGCGCGGATATGCTCCAACCGGCCCCGTCAGGAAGGACTGTCGGTGGTTCGCGCACCGGATATCAAAGGACCGACCTACAGTTACTGGCTCAACACCACCACCGAACCGGATGAAAACCGCGCGGCACTGATGCTCGGGCGCGGCAATTTTCGTGTGGCGACATCACGCGGGCATTTGACCGACATGGTCGATCTGCCGCCGGACAGCAGCCTGCTGGTGGTGCTGGACCACGGCAAACGGGCGATTCCGGTGCTGGGCACCGCGCAGACGTGGCCACCAACCGAAGCGTGGCCACCCAAAAGCCGCGCGCCCCTGCAAGTCACCCAGTCACGGCTGATCTACCGCATGCCAACCAACAATCCGGAATACCAGTTGGTGCTGATCACCCCGCGCAGCGGCATGCATATTCCCAGCGTCTGGTGGTGGATGGTGCCGATCTGCCTGCTGCTGGGGGCGTTTGTCGGATTCTTTGTGTTTTTGCTGGTGCGCCAGCGCCAGTCACTGGACGCCGAACTCCAGGGCGCCATTCGACGTGGCGAGCTGCAAGTGCTGTATCAACCGATCTTCGATCTCGATAGCCGCAATTGCGTGGGCGCCGAAGCCCTGCTGCGCTGGCGTCGCCCGGACGGCACCCTGACCAGCCCCGACCTGTTCATTCCACTGGCGGAAAACACCGGGCAGATTCGGCAGATGACAGACTTTGTCCTGCAGCGGCTGCTGGAACAACTGGGACCGGTGCTGCGCGCCAATCCGCAGCTGTACATTTCGGTCAACCTCGCCGCCTGCGACGTGATGGTGCCGCGCATCGGCCAGGTCATGGCCAGGCTGCTGACGCTGCACCGGGTCGCCGCGCGCCAGATTGCCTTTGAAGTCACCGAGCGCGGACTGATCGACGTGGTGGTGGCGCGGGAGAATCTGCAAGCCTTGCGCGATGTCGGCCATCAGGTGCTGATCGATGACTTCGGTACCGGTTATTGCAGCCTCGCCTATCTGCAGACGCTGCCGGTGGATTGCTTGAAGATCGACAAGGCCTTTATCGACGCGCTCGGCCATGATGCGGCCAGCAGCGGCGTTGCGCCGCACATCATTCACATGGCGCAGGCTCTGGAGTTGAAGGTGATTGCCGAAGGCATCGAGCACGAAGCGCAAGCCGTGTTTCTCAGCAGTGAGGGGGTCAAGTTCGGTCAGGGCTGGCTGTTCGCCCAGGCCCTGAGTGCGGTGCAGTTCATCGAACTGATCACCCGTGGACGGCGCCTCACCGGGCGCCGGCTGGACGACGAAGCCTAGACCGCCAGCGCCATGTAGAACTGCGTGCCCTGCCCCGGCCGCGAATAGACGCCCATCCGCCCGCCATGCAGCTGGACGATTTCCTTGCACAGCGCCAGACCCAGCCCGGCGCCACCCTTCTTGCGCCCGACCTGCACAAACGGCTCGAAAATCCGCCCCTGCTGACCGTAGGCAATGCCTTCGCCGTTGTCTTCGACGCTGATGATCACCCGTTCGCCATGCCGCCGCGCCTGCAGGCGAATCTGGCCGTCGCGGGCGGTATGGCGCAGAGCGTTGTCGATCAGGTTGTCGAGTACCCGCTCAAGCTGTGCCTGATCGGCCTGCAGACGCGGCAACGGCCCTTGCACTTCGACGCTCAGGGCAATGCCTTTGCCCGCAGCGCAATCGGCAAAGCGCGATTGCGCCTGCTCCAGCAAATCTTCGATGGAGCACGGCGCCAAGGTGAGTTTCTGCAAGCCGTTCTGATAGCGCGAGAAGTTGAGCAAGTCGTTGATCAACTGCATCAAGCGCTGCATCTCTTCGTTGACCGTGTCGAGCAGGTCCGCCTCGCGTGACTCCGGGGGGAACTTCGCACGTTCGCGAAACAGGCCGAACGCCATGTGCATGCCGGTGACCGGCGTACGCAGCTCATGGGAGGCGCGCAGCACGAACTCGCTGCGCACGCGCTCAAAGGCGCGTTGCTCGGTGACATCGTGCAGCACCATCACCGCCCCCAGAATATGCCCCTGGATGTGACTGACCGGGGTCAAGCTGTAGGTCAGCAAGCGCGATTCGCCATCGACCTCGATGCTCAAATCTTCCGGGGCGCGCTCAAGGGTACCGCCGCGCAGCACCAGTTGCAGTTGCGCGTCGAGCTCCGGGCGCTCGAGCGCAGTGCCCAGGCCTTGGCCGAGACGGTCACTGTCCCAACCCAACTGACGCTGAGCCACTGGATTGAGGTGTTCCAGATGCCCTTCACGGTCGATCATCAACAAGCCGTCGTCGATGCTGTCGAGCACCGCCTGCAGGCGTTGCTGACCGGCCAGCAATTCGTCGACGTTGGTCGCCTGATGCTCGCGCAGCGCCTCGGCCATCAGCCCGAAGCGCTTGGTCAGCTGGTTCATTTCCATCGCCGAGGAAATCGGCAGCGTCACTTCGAAATTGCCTTGGCCGATGTTGTCCGCCGCTTTGGCCAGCGCCTCGATGGGCGCGCCAAAACGCCGGGCAATGGCGTGCGCGGTGACGAAGCCGATAATCAGCACCGCCAATCCCACCAGCCCGAGCAGACCGGAGACCAGCAGTGCCCTTTCCCGGGCGTCATGCTGCACTGCGTTGATGTTGTCCAGCGCGTGCTTGTGCTCGGTAATCAAACCGTTGCGCAAGGTGTTGAAGCGCTCCCTGAGGTCGCTGTTACCACTGAGCACATTGCCCGGATCACGCGACATCTCGAACGCCTGGAGAAAACTCAGGTAGTCAGCCTTGGCCTGAGTAAACCCGTACTGTCGGCCATCGCCCTCTGCCTCCTGCGAAATGCCTTCATCCAGCAATTGCAGGTAATGCTGTTTTGACGCTTCGAACGCGGCCGGGTCGGGCTTTTCGGCCAGCATCAGCACCAGTTGATCGCCGAGGGTCTGGCGCAGTTTGAGCCCCAGGTCGAGGGTCACGAAGTTGCTGCGGATCGTTGCTTCCTGAGTACCAGCCATCTGCATCACGCTGACCAGCCCGAGCAACAGCCCGAGCAAGGCGACCGTGATCAGCGCAGAGATGCTCAGAAACAAGCGAGTGCGCAACTTCATCGCCAGTTTCATCGTCGGGTGCTCACAGGTTGTACTGCTTGCGCTTGCGATACAGGGTCGACGCGTCGATGCCCAAGGTTTTCGCTGCCTGATCAAGGGTGCCTGCCGTTGCCAGCACCGCGCCAATGTGGGCTTTTTCCAGTTCATCGAGGCTCAGCGCGGCACCGACCCGCGGTGCGTTGTTCGCCGGTTGCTCGGCCATGCCGAGGTGGCTGATTTCCACGCGTTCCTGCGGGCAGATAATGCTTGCCCGTTCCACCACGTTACGCAGCTCTCGGATGTTGCCCGGCCAGCGATAACCCAGCAACGCCTCTCGCGCCTCGTCACTGAAGCCCCGTGCCGGCCGCGCGTACTCTTTGACGAAACGCGCGAGGAAGCGGTCGGCCAGAGTCAGGATGTCCTCGGCACGTTCGCGCAATGGCGGCAAATGCAGGGTGATCACATTGAGGCGATACAACAGGTCTTCACGGAAGCGCCCGTCGCGCACCATGTCCTCAAGATTGAGGTTGGTCGCGGCGAGAATCCGCACATCGGCGCGGCGGGTCACCGGATCCCCTACCCGCTCATATTCTTTGTCTTGAATGAAACGCAGCAACTTTGGTTGCAAAGTCAGCGGGAAATCGCCGATCTCATCGAGAAACAGCGTGCCGCCGTCTGCTTGATTGACCCGACCCAAGGTGCTTTCACTGGCCCCGGTGAACGCACCGCGACTGTGGCCGAACAGCTCGCTCTCCATCAGTTCCGCAGTCAACGACGGGCAGTTGATGGTCACGCAGGATTTCTTCTCGCGCTTGCTCCAGCCGTGAATGGCCCGGGCCAGTTCGCCCTTACCTGTGCCGGATTCGCCGAGAATAAGGATGTTGGCGTCGGTACCGGCGACCTGCCGCGCAGTTTCCAGCACGACTTTCATCGCCGGGCTGTGGGAGTCGAGGCCGTCCTTGGGTTTGCGGATCTCGCCTTCGAGGGCTTCCAGACGCGCCGAGAGCTGACGCACTTCCAGTTGCTTGGCGGTGGCCAGGCGCAACTGGTCGGGGCTGCAGGGTTTGACCAGATAATCGGCGGCGCCCGCCTGGATCGCATCCACTGCGGTATCAACCGCCGAGTGGGCGGTGACAATGACCACGCGCATCCATGGCGCCTGAATGCGCATCTGCGCCAGTACGTCGAGACCGTTGTCTTCACCCAGACGCAAATCAAGGAAGCACAGGTCAAACACCTGACGTTGCAACAATGCCTCGGCCTGAGCCGCGCTGTTGGCGGTGGCCACTGTATAACCTTCGTCCTCGAGGCAGTAACGAAAGGTTCGCAGGATGGCGGACTCATCGTCCACCAGCAGAATGCGGCCTTGATGCTCAGTGGCAGATTCCATTTTTCCTACGCTCCATAGTGATTGATCTTGGGTTAGTCCCGGAAAAATCGGGCAAGTTGCATGGTTGATTCTGAACGATGCGAGCCATAGGAGGGTAGCTCTCTCCTGCCTTAACGGCCAATCCATTGATTTTGTTGAGTTTTTAAACAATCACCGATTCGCAGGGGTAACCCCGCGTACATTTCTGACATCCAGGACGTGCTCTCAATTCCATAAGAATGAAATCTCCTACGAAATAATCGTGCATTCCGCACGACCGTAGACGACCCATCGTGCAGGATGCGTCCGTCGCTGAATTTTAACTACTTGTAAGCTCTTGATTTTATTGAATATTTTTCAATGAAAAAACTGGCATGCAGCCTGCAATAACTAATTCAGCCCGGGCAGATTCCACTGCCCCAACCGAATAAGAGTGAGGAACCCAGGATGACTCGCCAACGTGCCGCCCAAGTGCGTATCTCGCCACTGCATATCCAGCAAGGCCTGTTTGGCGTGCTTGCACTGTTGATCACCCTGATCGCCTGCCAGCAATACCTGAGCTGGGAAAACAGCCAGAAGCCTGAGCCGCTGATCTCGATTCAACACAGCACGCAGACGCACTTCAGCGCCGTCAGCAGCAGTCAGGCCGAAAACGCCTCGATGCGCATGATGGATGTCGATCAGCCGCAGCCGCTGGATCAACTGCCACGTGAAGAGCGCTGGGTTTTCTGACAAACCAACGAATTCGGGCGCCTGGCGCCGGGACACGCAATATCCCTAAATAGAGAAGTAAGGAGAATCACCATGTTGAGTTGGGCAATTACATTCTTGATCATTGCCATCATCGCCGCCGTCCTGGGCTTCGGTGGTATCGCGGGCACCGCCACGGGTATCGCCAAGATTCTCTTTGTCGTGTTCCTGGTGATGTTCATCGCTTCCTTCTTCTTTGGCCGTCGCGGCCGAGGTTAACGATGATTGCGTTAAAGACACTGGCAGCCGCCCTGCTTCTGGGCGGTAGTGCCATGGCGATCGCGGCCAATGATGGCCAGGCGCGGGTCAACGAGCTGCTCAGCTCCGACCCGCAATACCGGGAAACCTGGCAAGGCGTTGTGAAGCATGAAGAGCGCCTCCCGGAATGGGTGATGAACCTGTCCGGTACGCCAGAGCAGCAGATGAATGCCGTGACCGAAGATGGCGACAAGTATCTGGTCGGGCCGCTCTGCGAATCCGCAGACAAGTGCCTCAACCACCGCTTGATCGTAGCGTTCAGCTTCGACAAGAAAGATGCCTACGCCATGCTCGTCGATGTGCCCGAAGGACTGCCGGCCGACAAGTCGCCAACGCGACATGCCACTTACCGCTTCCTCGGCAAACCGGATCAGGGCATGCAGAACCTGTTGATGGAAACGCTGAAGAAAGATCCGAACTGGTACTGATTCGAACACGAGGGCAGCGCCCCGCTGCCCTTTATTGCGCCTGCCCGAGGAAGGTCGGCGCATGACCAAGGGGCCGGGACGTTCTGACTGTTGCAGGGTCGGAGTGACCTACGGGTACAGGGAGTGCCTGCGCGAGGGCCGGGTCAGGGCAAAAGCTGCGACGCAGGTTCGCCGACCCTCAGCGGTTCGACGGACTTGCGCTGAGCTTTGCGCGATACAAAACATTGATCCAGAGCGTCCTGCTCGCCTTTTTATGGTTCAGACTGCGCGCGAAAACATTTCGCCGTGTTTCCTGGCGACCGTATATCGAGAAAGAGCCCCTTTAAACTGTGGGACTTCTAGTCTGCAAATGTAGGCTTTTTCCTGAATTTTTCGATGAATTCACTCGTTCAAAAAACAACCAACCTAAGCTGAAATGGCCGGTTCACGGCACTTATGCCGGCTGAAATGTCGTAATCGAACCGCTTGGGACGTCAGTTTCATTTAAAAAATCTCATGCCGATTCGGCATAGGGTAGGCGTTTACGGCATTAGACGGCGCAACCTTGCATCGGAATAGTTGCGCCTTTTTTCGCCTGCCGAAGAGCCGTAAATACGCGCTTCGGGGCACCTTATACGGAGGCAGATGCACAGACTTTTCCGCTAAAGAGCGTTCCAGTTGCTGCATGTGCCTGAGTCAAACGCAAGTAAGGGTAAAGATAATGAAGAAGGCAAAACTCAGCCTCGCCTGGCAGATCCTCATCGGTCTGGTTTTAGGGATTGCAATTGGTGCGTTGCTCAACCACTTCAGTGCCGAAAAA
>NZ_JABULD010000539.1:0-9074 GCF_014060985.1 Pseudomonas sp. MD195_PC81_125 | reverse complement strand
CAACGCCTTGAGTCGCAAAACGGCGCTCCAGCAGATCCATCTGGAACGCCAGCGCCTGGGCTTCCGCCGAATCGTTGAACACCTCAAGCTGATGCCGGTACTCGGACATGATCCGCGCCTTGAGTTCGGCCGAGAGCGCTGCCTGCGCAGCATCCTGCGGCGCGACCTCTTCGGTTTCCAGCGCATGGATCGCCGCCTCGGCGGTCTTGCGCCAGGCGTCGCGCACTTCCTGACGGCGCTTGTCGTCCGGACTTTTCTCGATCCCGCGCAGCAGCAATGGCAAAGCGATACAGGCGCAAATCAGTGACAACAGAATCACCCCGGCGGCGATGAAGATCAGCAGATCGCGCTCGGGGAACGCCTCGGCCCCCATCAACATCGGCACCGACATCACACCGGCCAGCGTCACCGCGCCGCGCACACCGCCGACGGTCAGCAGCCAGCAGGATCGCGCGGTCGGCACTTGCGTCAGGTCGCCCTTGCCGCGCAAACGGCGCAGCAGCACCGACAGGCGCCAGATGCTCTGCACCCAGATAAAGCGCAACAGCACCAGCGCGAGGAAAATCGCCACCACGTCGAGACCTCGGTACAGCAGCGTCGGCCACAACGTCGGCTCGTGGCTGACCACCGCTTTGATGATGTCCGGCAATTGCAGGCCCAGCAGCAGAAAGATCAGACCGTTGAAGGCAAATTCGAGCAGCGACCAGACGCTACGGTTGAGCAAGCGAGTGCTGGTCTGTCGTGGCAACAGATCGAGCCAGCTCTGCATCATCCCCGCCGCCACCGCCGACAGGATGCCCGAAGCGCCCAACCGCTCGGCCAACACATAAGCCGCGAACGGCAGCAGCAACATGAACACCACGTGGGTGGCCGGATCGTCCCAGCCCCGGGCGATCATCCACGCGCGCAAACGCCCGACCAGCCAGCTCAGCACCACGCCGACGGCCAAGCCTCCGACCGCCACCAGCACGAAGGTCAGGCTGGCATTGGCCAGTGAGAACACTCCGGTGACCGCCGCAACCAGGGCAAACTTGAACGTCACCAGACCCGAAGCATCGTTCATCAAGGCTTCGCCCTGCAGTATGTGCATCAGCGGTGTCGGCAAACGGTTCTGCGAGATCGCCGACACCGCCACGGCGTCGGTCGGCGACAGCACCGCGGCCAGCGCGAAGGCTACCGGCAGTGGAATTGTCGGCAACAGCCAGTGAATGAAGTACCCGGCACCGACCACGGTGAACAGCACGAGGCCGACCGCCAGCGTCAGGATCGGCCCACGCAAATGCCAGAACTCGCGTTTGGGCATCCGCCAGCCATCGGAGAACAGCAGCGGCGGCAGGAACAGAAACAGGAACAGCTCCGGATCCAGCGCCACGTGCAGGCCCAATGTCGGCCAGGCCAGCAAGGCACCGGCGGCGATTTGCACCAGGGGCAGCGGCAGCGGGATGACCCGTCCGACCAGCCGCGAGACGCTGACCAGCATCAGCAGGATAAGGACGGTGTAAGCGGTTTGCATAAAGCGGAAATCTCAGACAATCGACAGCGTTGAACGGTCATATTAGCCGCTCAGGATACGTCTGACCGTTGCACCTATGTCGCACTGCTGGAACGCAGTCCCTTTGTGGGAGCGAGCCTGCTCGCGAACGTGGAGTCTCATTCAACAGAGATATTGCCTGACACGGCCCCTTCGCGAGCAGGCTCGCTCCCACAGGTTTTGCAGCGTTACGACAACCGTGGCCGCCCGAAACGCGTTGGTCATGGCATAATCCGACACCATTTTTTTCCAGCACCTGTAAAGGGGGCGATTCCTTGACCGTTTCAAGTAAAACGTTGCACCTTTTCGGCATCAAAGCCTGCGACACCATGAAGAAGGCGCGCACCTGGCTCGATGAACACGCTGTCAGCTACGACTTTCACGACTACAAAACTGCCGGTATCGACCGTGAGCACCTGACCCAATGGTGCAACGAGCACGGCTGGCAAACGGTGTTGAACCGTGCCGGCACGACCTTTCGCAAACTCGACGACGAACGTAAAGCCGATCTCGACCAGTCGAAAGCCATCGAACTGATGCTCGCTCAACCCTCGATGATCAAGCGCCCGGTGCTCGATCTCGGTGACCGAACCCTGATTGGCTTCAAGCCAGACATCTACGCGGCCGCACTCAAGTAAGCAGCCCGTCACTTATTGCTAGAGGTATTCACATGTCCAACTCTCTGTTCAGCATCGCCTTTGGTGTCGGCACGCAAAACCGTCAAGGTGCCTGGCTGGAAGTGTTCTACGCCCAGCCACTGCTCAACCCGTCGGCAGAACTGGTCGCTGCCGTTGCGCCGATCCTCGGCTACACCGAAGGCAACCAGGCCATCACCTTCACCACCGCCCAGGCTGCGCAACTGGCTGAAGCGGTCAAAGGCATCGACGCCGTTCAAGGCAAGCTGCTGACCCGTCTGGCCGAAAGCCACAAGCCGCTGGTCGCCACTCTTCTGGCCGAAGACGCACAGCTGACCTCGACGCCAGAGGCGTACCTGAAGCTGCACCTGCTGTCCCATCGTCTGGTCAAGCCGCACGGCGTGAGCCTGGCCGGGATCTTCCCGCTGCTGCCGAACGTGGCCTGGACCAGCCAGGGCGCGATCGACCTGAGCGAACTGGCCGAGCTGCAACTCGAAGCCCGCCTGCGCGGCGAGCTGCTGGAAGTGTTCTCGGTGGACAAGTTCCCGAAAATGACCGACTACGTGGTGCCGGCCGGCGTGCGTATCGCTGACGCCGCGCGCCTGCGTCTGGGTGCGTACGTGGGCGAAGGCACCACCGTGATGCACGAAGGCTTCATCAACTTCAACGCCGGCACCGAAGGCCCGGGCATGATCGAAGGCCGCGTTTCCGCTGGCGTATTCGTTGGCAAGGGCTCGGACCTGGGCGGCGGCTGCTCGACCATGGGCACTCTGTCGGGTGGCGGCAACATCGTAATCAAGGTTGGCGAAGGCTGCCTGATCGGCGCCAACGCCGGTATCGGTATTCCGTTGGGCGACCGCAACACTGTCGAGTCGGGCCTGTACGTGACCGCCGGCACCAAAGTCGCGCTGCTGGACGAGCACAACAACCTGGTCAAGGTTGTAAAAGCCCGTGAGCTGGCCGGCCAGACCGACCTGCTGTTCCGTCGCAATTCGGAAACCGGTGCCGTGGAGTGCAAAACCCACAAATCGGCGATCGAGCTGAACGAAGCGCTGCACGCTCACAACTAAGCAGCCGTACGATCCCCCTGTGGGAGCGAGCTTGCTCGCGAAGGCGTCCGGTCAGTCAACAACAGAGCTGAATGACACGACGCTTTCGCGAGCAAGCTCGCTCCCACAAGGTTCGATGTACCCCGCCCAAGTTCACAGGCTGAACCTATGATGATTCCCTCCCCCTGGCGTGCCGACTTTCCGGCCATCGCCGCCCTGCAACGGCAAGACCAGACCTATCTGGACAACGCCGCCACCACGCAAAAACCCCAGGCTCTGCTTGACGCACTGACGCATTACTACGCCAATGGCGCGGCCAATGTGCATCGCGCGCAACACCTGCCCGGCGCTCACGCCACGCAGGCGTTCGAAGACAGTCGGCTCAAGGTGGCCCAGTGGCTGAATGCCGGTGACAGCGGGCAGATCATCTTCACCCACGGTGCCACCAGCGCGCTGAATCTCCTGGCCTATGGCCTGGAACCTCTTTTCCAACCGGGCGATGAAATTGTCATCAGCGCCCTGGAGCATCACGCCAACCTGCTGCCGTGGCAGCAACTGGCGCAGCGTCGCGAACTGAAACTGGTGATCCTGCCGCTGGACGCTGACGGCGTGATCGACCTCGGCGCCGCTGTGCGCCTGATCAATCCGCGTACCCGCTTGCTGGCGGTCAGTCAGCTGTCCAACGTGCTTGGTGCCTGGCAACCCTTGCCGGCGCTGCTGGCGATGGCCAAGGCGCACAACGCGCTGACCGTGGTCGATGGCGCCCAGGGTGTGGTGCACGGTCGGCACGACGTGCAGGCGCTCGGTTGCGACTTCTATGTGTTTTCCAGCCACAAGCTGTACGGCCCTGATGGCCTCGGCGTGCTGTTCGGGCGCAACAAGGCGCTTGAGCAACTGCAGCCGTGGCAGTTCGGCGGCGAAATGGTCCTGGAAGCCAATTATCACGATGCACGCTTCCGCCCTGCCCCGCTGGGTTTCGAAGCGGGCACACCGCCGATCGCCAGTGTGATTGGCCTCGGTGCCACGCTCGATTATCTGGCCGGGCTGGATCAGGACGCGGTATCGGCCCATGAAGCGGCGCTGCACGCCTACCTGCTGCAAGGTCTGGCCGCGCGTAACGGCATTCGTCTGCTGGGCAAGCCGCAACTGGCGCTGGCCAGTTTTATCGTCGAGGGTGTGCACAACGCCGATCTGGCACACCTGCTCACCGAGCAAGGCATTGCCGTGCGCGCCGGGCATCACTGCGCCATGCCGTTGCTGAAAAGCTTCGAACTGGCCGGGGCGATCCGCGTGTCGCTGGCACTGTACAACGACTCCGAGGATCTGGAGCGTTTCTTCGACGCGCTGGATCAGGCCTTGGAGTTGCTGCGATGAACCTGCCGCTCGCCGCCGCCGAAGCGCTGCAGACCTTTCAGAATGCCGCTGGTTGGGAACAACGCGCACGGTTGCTGATGCAGTTTGGCGATCGTCTGCCGCCGCTGAATGACGCGGACAAATGCGAAGCCAACCGGGTGCATGGCTGTGAGAGTCAAGTGTGGCTGGTGGGTGAGCTGCAGGACGGCCACTGGCAGTTCAGCGCTGCCAGCGATGCGCGGATGATTCGCGGGCTGGTGGCGTTGTTGCTGTTGCGGGTCAACGGTTTGAGCGCTGTCGAGTTGCAGCAAGTGGACCTGTCGGACTGGTTCAATCAGCTGGGACTGTCGCGGCAGTTGTCGCCGTCGCGCAGTAATGGCTTGAATGCCGTGCTCCAGCGGATGAATGAGTTGGCCGGTTAATCGCCATCGCTGGCAAGCCAGCTCCCACAGGGTTCGATGGTGTTCATAGATGCGGTGAAATTACCCAATAACTGTGGGAGCTGGCTTGCCAGCGATGAGGTCATCAGCCTCACAGATCAAACCTGAGGTTTTACTCGGTCAGCCGGCCGTCGCACACCCGCCACAATCTTGTCCACCGCCTTGGTCGCCGCGACCATGCCGAACGTCGCCGTGACCATCATCACCGCGCCAAACCCGCCGGCGCAGTCGAGCTTCACCCCGTCGCCGACAAAACTCTTCTGCAAGCAGATGCTGCCATCCGGTTTCGGATAGCGCAGTTGCTCGGTGGAAAACACGCACGGCACGCTGTAATGACGGGTCACCGTGCGCGAGAAGCCGTAGTCGCGTCGCAACGTCGAGCGCACTTTCGAGGCCAGTGGATCGTTGAATGTGCGGTTGAGGTCGCAGACCTGAATCAGCGTCGGATCGATCTGCCCGCCGGCACCGCCGGTGGTGATGATCTGGATCTTGCGCCGCTTGCACCAGGCAATCAGCGCAGCCTTGGCGTTGACGGCGTCGATGCAGTCGATCACGCAGTCGATGTTCGGCGTGATGTACTCGGCCATGGTGTCGCGGGTGACGAAATCCGCAACCGCGTGCACTGTGCAGTCCGGGTTGATCCCGCGCAGACGCTCGGCCATCACCTCGACCTTGGGTTTGCCGACGGTACTGTCCAGTGCGTGCAGCTGACGGTTGGCGTTGCTGACGCAGACGTCGTCGAGGTCGAACAGCGAAATCTCGCCCACGCCACAGCGGGCCATGGCTTCCGCCGCCCAGGAACCGACGCCACCGACACCGACAATCGCCACATGGGCTGCACGCAGGCGCTCAAGGCCCTCGATGCCATACAAACGGGCGATGCCTGCAAACCGCGGATTTTCTGTACTCATGACCATTACCCCAAAAACCGGCGCGCATTATAGGGCCGTCGACGGCCAAGAGCATCTTTGACGCTATGAACGGTGAACGCAGGCGTTTTCACACAACCTTTGTGGTGAGGGAGCTTGCTCCCGCCGGGTCGCGAAGCGGCCCTCAAAAAGCGGCCTGCTTCGCAGTCCAGCGGGAGCAAGCTCCCTCGCCACCGGGAATTGCTATAACTGAATAACAAAGTTTTCTCTTACAAGCTGTTACTAAAGAACTTAAATCAGGTTGGACTGCCCAATGTCGGGCATTTCCCTGTCCGGTGTACGAGCAGTGAACTGCCGGTGTAGGATTCGCGCCCTTTTGGCGCTTGCCAACCGTTCCTCCGTTCCACAGCCTTTGGAACCCGAAATAGCTATGTCATCGCGTAAATTTGGTCTCAACCTGGTGGTGGTTCTGGCAATCGCCGCCCTGTTCACCGGTTTCTGGGCGCTGATCAACCGCCCGGTCTCCGCGCCCAACTGGCCGGAGCAGATCTCCGGTTTCTCTTATTCGCCATTCCAGCAGGGCCAATTCCCGCAGAAGGATCAGTATCCGACTGACGATGAAATGCGCCGTGATCTGGAGATCATGAGCAAGCTGACGGACAACATCCGCATCTATTCGGTTGACGGTTCGCTGCAGGACATCCCGAAACTGGCGGAAGAGTTTGGTCTGCGCGTGACCCTCGGGATCTGGATCAGCCCCGATCAGGAACGCAACGAGCGCGAGATCCAGCGCGCCATCGAACTGGCCAATACCTCGCGCAGCGTGGTGCGGGTGGTGGTCGGTAACGAGGCGATTTTCCGCAAGGAAATCACCGCCGAACAACTCAGCGTGCTGCTGGATCGCGTGCGCGCAGCGGTGAAAGTGCCGGTGACCACCTCCGAGCAATGGCACGTCTGGGAAGAACACCCGGAACTGGCCAAACACGTCGACCTGATCGCCGCGCACGTGCTGCCTTACTGGGAATTCATTCCGGTGGACAAGGCCGGGCAGTTCGTCTTCGACCGCGCCCGCGACCTGAAAAAGCTGTTCCCGAAAAAACCGTTGCTGCTGTCCGAAGTCGGCTGGCCGAGCAACGGTCGCATGCGCGGTGGCGCCGATGCGTCGCCAGCGGATCAGGCGATCTACCTGCGCACGCTGGTCAACAAACTCAACCGTCAAGGTTTCAACTACTTCGTCATTGAAGCCTTCGACCAGCCGTGGAAGGCCAGTGACGAAGGTTCGGTCGGCGCCTACTGGGGCGTGTTCAACGCCGCGCGCCAGCAGAAATTCAACTTCGAAGGCCCGGTGGTGGCGATCCCGCAATGGCGCGTGCTGGCCATCGGTTCAGTGGTGCTGGCGCTATTGTCGCTGACCCTGCTGATGATCGACGGCTCGGCCCTGCGTCAGCGCGGCCGGACCTTCCTGACCTTTATCGCGTTCCTTTGCGGTTCGGTGCTGGTGTGGATCGGCTACGACTACAGCCAGCAATACAGCACGTGGTTCAGCCTGACGGTGGGTTTCCTCCTGGCGTTGGGTGCGCTCGGGGTGTTCATCGTGTTGCTGACCGAAGCGCATGAACTGGCCGAAGCCGTGTGGATTCACAAGCGTCGGCGGGAATTCCTGCCGGTGATCGGTGATTCGGACTACCGGCCGAAAGTCTCGATCCACGTGCCCTGCTACAACGAGCCGCCGGACATGGTCAAACAGACCCTCGACGCCCTCGCGGCCCTCGATTACCCGGACTATGAAGTCCTGATCATCGACAACAACACCAAGGACCCGGCAGTCTGGGAACCGGTGCGCGACTACTGCGCGACCCTCGGCCCGCGCTTCAAGTTCTTCCACGTCTCGCCCCTGGCCGGGTTCAAGGGCGGCGCGCTGAACTACCTGATTCCGCACACCGCCAAGGACGCCGAAGTGATCGCGGTGATCGACTCCGATTACTGCGTACACCCGAACTGGCTCAAGCACATGGTGCCGCACTTCGCCGACCCGAAAATCGCCGTGGTGCAGTCGCCGCAGGATTACCGCGACCAGAACGAAAGCACCTTCAAGAAGCTCTGCTACGCCGAATACAAAGGCTTCTTCCACATCGGCATGGTCACCCGTAACGACCGCGACGCGATCATCCAGCACGGCACCATGACCATGACCCGGCGTTCGGTTCTGGAAGAGCTGGGCTGGGCCGACTGGTGCATTTGTGAAGACGCCGAACTCGGTCTGCGCGTGTTCGAGAAAGGCCTGTCGGCGGCGTATTACCACGACAGCTACGGCAAGGGTCTGATGCCGGACACCTTCATCGACTTCAAGAAGCAGCGTTTCCGCTGGGCCTACGGCGCGATCCAGATCATCAAGCGCCACACCCGCAGCCTGCTGCGCGGCAAGGACACCGAGCTGACCCGTGGCCAGCGTTACCACTTCCTTGCCGGCTGGCTGCCGTGGGTGGCGGACGGCATGAACATCTTCTTCACCGTCGGCGCGTTGTTGTGGTCAGCGGCGATGATCATCGTGCCGCAACGGGTCGATCCGCCGCTGCTGATTTTCGCCATCCCGCCATTGGCGCTGTTCGTGTTCAAGGTCGGCAAGATCATCTTCCTCTACCGTCGCGCCGTCGGCGTGAACCTCAAGGATGCGTTCTGCGCGGCATTGGCCGGGCTGGCGTTGTCGCACACCATCGCCAAAGCGGTGCTGTATGGCTTCTTCACCAGCAGCATTCCGTTCTTCCGCACGCCGAAAAATGCCGACAACCACGGCTTCTGGGTGGCGATTTCCGAAGCGCGGGAAGAGCTGTTCATCATGCTGCTGTTGTGGGGCGCGGCGCTGGGGATTTACCTGGTGCAAGGCATTCCGAGCAACGACATGCGCTTCTGGGTGGCGATGCTGCTGGTGCAGTCGCTGCCGTACGTCGCGGCGCTGATCATGGCATTCCTCTCGTCGCTGCCAAAACCGGCGGCGGAGCCTGAACCGGCCGCCGCTTGATCAGTTATTGTTGAACGTCAAACGGCGGCCTTCGGGCCGCCGTTTTGCATTAGAATGGTCGCCTTTTTCAATGCCAACACATCCTGTAGGAGCTGCCGCAGGCTGCGATCCTTTGATCTTGCTGTAGATTTGAAAAAACAAAATCAAAAGAATCGACACCTGCGGCAGCTCCTACAGG
>NZ_JABULD010000350.1:0-11795 GCF_014060985.1 Pseudomonas sp. MD195_PC81_125 | reverse complement strand
ATMCCTGTAGGAGCTGCCGAAGGCTGCGATCTTTTGATCTTGCTACTTAACGACGACGGTCCAGCGAGTACACAAACGGCGCCACAATTTCGATCGAGCCGTTGTTCAGCATATCGGCCGGTGGCTTGGGCAGCGGTTGCGCGCGACGGATCATTTCCAGGGTGGCCCGATCCAGGTCGGCGTTGCCCGAGCGGCCGACCAGTTCGAACGACAACACATTGCCTTCAGCGTCGACGACGAAACGCAAACGGTTCACGCCTTCCTTGCCGCGAGCCTGCGCACTGGCCGGATACTTCTTGTACTTGCCCAAGTGCGCGAGCAGGGTGTTTTGCCAGCTGGCCTTGGCGGCCATTTGTGCGGGCGACGGTCCAGGTGCCGGCTGGGCGGATTTCTCCGTCGGTGCCTGGGTCGGCTGCGTCTCCGCCGGTTTTTCCTCGGAAGGTTTTTCCTTCACCGGCTCCGGTTTTTTTCTCCACCGGTTTGGGCGGCTGCGGTTTCGGCTTTGGCTTGGGTTTGGGCTTTGGTACGGCAATCTCGGCCTTGGGTGCTTCAGCCAGTTTCGGAATCGGCAATTCTTCGACCGGAGCCGGTGGCTGCGGCGGTGTGACGACTTTCGGCGGAGCAGGCGGTGGCGGGGTCGGAACCGGTGCCAGCTCGACCATCATTGCCTGCGGCGGCAGTTCGATGGGCGGGCGGGCGGTCCAGTTCAGCGCCAGCGCGATGGCCAGCGCGTGAACGCCCAGCACCACGGCCAGGCTACCGCTGTAACGCGTCAGCTTATGGCGCGTCGTGATCATTTCTTGGCTGCGCTCTCAAGGCCCACCAGACCGACCTTCAGGTAACCGGCCGAGCGCAGTTTATCCATCACGCTCATCAGGTCGCCGTAGTCCACACCCTTGTCGGCCTGGAAGAAGATGGTGGTGTCTTTTTTGCCCTGGGTCTTGGCGTCGAGCGTTGCGCCGAGGGTATCGGCGTTGACTTCGTCGTCGCCGATGTACAGGCGCTGATCAGCTTTAACGCTGAGGAACACCGGTTTCTCCGGGCGCGGCGCCGGTTTGGCGGTCGAGGCCGGCAGGTCGACCTTGATGTCCACGGTGGCCAGTGGCGCGGCCACCATGAAGATGATCAACAGCACCAGCATTACGTCGATGAACGGCGTGACGTTGATTTCGTGGTTCTCGGCCAGATCGTCGTCTGCGCCTTCTTTCAAATGCAGGCCCATGGCCGATTACCCCACTTTCACCATGTGTGGTTGCGAGCTGCTGCGCTCAGGCTGGTGATCGAGGTCACGGCTGACCAGCAACAGGACCTGCGCCGAAGCGTCGGACACCTGCGCCTTGTAGCCGGCGATGGAGCGGGCGAACACGTTGTAGATCACCACCGCAGGAATCGCAGCAACCAGACCCAGCGCGGTGGCCAGCAGCGCTTCGGCGATACCCGGCGCCACAACGGCGAGGTTGGTGGTCTGGGTCTTGGCGATGCCGATGAAGCTGTTCATGATGCCCCACACGGTGCCGAACAGGCCGACGAACGGCGCGGTGGAACCGATGGTGGCGAGGACGCCGGTGCCGCTGCTCATGTTGCGGCCACAGGCGGCGACCAGACGCTCGAGGCGGAAGCTGACGCGCTCCTTGATGCCTTCTTTCTCGCGGCTGTTGACCGACAGGCGCATCTCTTCGAGCGCGTCGTGCACCAGCAGGTTGGCGAGGGTGCCTTCCTTTGCCGCAGTGGCGCTGGCTTCCTTGAGGGTGGCGGCTTTCTTCAGAGCCGCGATTTCACCACGCAGACGCCGCTTGGCGCCCATCAGCTCGAAGCCTTTGGCGATCCAGATGGTCCAGGTGATGATGGAAGCGATGGCCAGACCGATCATCACGATTTTCACAATGATGTCGGCGTTCTGGTACATGCCCCATGGCGACAGGTCGTGGGCCATGCTCAAGGTGTTGTCGGGTTCGAGCACTTCAGGGGCATCTGCCGGGGCGGCGTCTACTGCCTGCACCGGGTCGGTGGTGGCTGGCGCGGCTGCAGTTGGTGCGTGCTGTTCGGTGGCAGCCGGAGCGGTTGGCGCTTGTGCGTCGGCGAAAGCGGCGGTCGGTGCCAGCATCAGGCTGAGCAGCAGGGCCGCCACTGCGCTGAAGGCGCGAGGTCGTTTGGTTGGCGAAGCGGGGTTTTGATTACGTGTCATGCTGGCCGGACCTGAGGTAGAAAAACGGTAATGCTCTTCCAGGCCTCGTAAGGCCGAGAACAAAAGTGGGGTGCATTATTGCAAGTAATTCTTGTTAACAAAAGTAATAGAGTTTCTTTTTTTCCTTCATTGCTAGCCGTTCGTCCTGTACGAGGGCTAGTCTGTTCCTTTCATTTGGGAGTTTTTTGATGTCCGCGCCTTCTGTTTTGATTGCCGGTTGTGGTGATGTCGGCAGTCGTCTGGCTACGCAATTGTTGGCCGCCGGCTGGGAGGTGCAGGGTCTGCGCCGTGATGTGTCGCGTTTGCCGGACGGCGTCATTGGCGTTGCTGGTGATTTGTTCAAGGAAGATTGCCCGGAAAACTGGCCATTCGGGGCGGTGGACTATCTGGTGTATTGCGCGGCGGCGACCGATCACGATGAAGCCGGTTATCGCGCTGCCTACGTACAGGGTTTGCAGAATGTGCTGAGCTGGCTGAATGACTTTGGCCAGGTGCCTGAGCGACTGCTGTTCGTGTCCAGCAGCAGCGTGTACGGGCAGCAGGAAGGGGAGTGGGTCGACGAGCATTCAGAGACTGTCGCCAGCGGATACTCCGGGCAGGTGATGCTCGAGGCTGAGCAAGTGGCGCTGAACAGCGGTATCCCGGCGAGCATCGTGCGCCTGACCGGTATCTACGGCCCGGGGCGTGAGTGGCTGCTGACTCAGGTGCGTCGTGGTTATCGGGTGGTGGTCGAGCCGCCGCTGTACGGCAATCGTATCCATGCTGATGACGCGGCGGGGCTGATGGCGTTTCTGCTACAGGCGGCTGATCGGGGCGAGACGTTGCAGGATGTTTATATCGGTGTGGACGATGCGCCGGCACCGCTGGCCGAAGTGGTCGCCTGGCTGCGGGAGTATCTGGGGGTTACCGAATGGGCTGACGACGCCAGCGTACGCCGCACTGGCAGTAAACGCTGCAGCAATGCTCGTGCGAAGGCGCTGGGCTGGACGCCGAAATATCCGAGTTACCGCGAAGGTTATGCGGCGATTCTTGAAGGCAAGTGCTGACTTTCTGACGCCACAAACCACTGTGGGAGCGGGCTTGCCCGCGATGGCGGCTTGGCAGTCAACTAAAGTGTTGAGTCTGATGGCCTCATCGCGGTCAAGCTTGCTCCCACAGGGTTATGTATTGTTCTCAGGCGCGGTTACTGTTTCTCAAGCAACCACTTGCGCTCACCCGGGGTGAACTGCGGCATTTCATCCGCCAGCGCGGTATTCACTGCCTGGAAAATTTCCAGTGCCTTGCCTTTGCGGGCAAAGATCCAGTTGTTGCCCTGGCCGTTGAGCTGCAGCCACATGCTGTCGTGGTCGCTGTTCATCGAAGCGCAGTCGCCTGCCAGGCACAGCGCATAGCGGTCGGCGCCGGGCAGGCCGGACACCTGGCCGTCGGCCTGGAATTGCACGGTGTTGCCTTCGCCGTCGCCGCTGGCAATCTTCCAGCTGCCGCCCAGGTAAGCCGAATACAGTGCGCGTTCGAAGCTGGCACCGATTGGCGCGCCTTCCGGTACGGGGATTTGTGCGCGGTCGAACAACTGGTCGGGTTCGTTCTCGGTGGCGGCTTGTTTCATCCGGCCGCCGTCGCGTTTCAGCTCGCTGCCGGAGCTGCCATAGAAGTCGACTTTCCAGGCGCCGGACTGTTCGCCCTGCAGCCGTCCTTCGACGTTCTCGAAACCGTTGGTGTAGCGGGCCTGACCGGCCTTGGTGTTGACGTCCCACTCCAGGTTCGGGCCATAGGCCTGAAGCGCTTCGCGCAGGGGACCGCCCTTGGCAGCGGCATCGATCGCCACCTGGTTGATCCAGGTGCCGCTGATGTCACGGTCGGCGGGGTCGCTGGCACAGCCGCCGAGGAAAATGGCGAGCAGCGAGAGAGCAAGCGCTTTGCGCATGGTGGAATCCTTTCAAAACCTTTTCTTTACCGCAGAGCAGTCGGCGCAGCGGTTGAAGGCTGCGCCGTGTGCATTACTCGATGACCAGGATGGCATCCATTTCGACTTGCGAACCCTTCGGCAGGGCTGCAACGCCGATGGCGGCGCGGGCCGGATAAGGCTGGTCGAAGTATTTGCCCATGATTTCGTTGACCTTGGCGAAGTGGCTCAGGTCGGTGAGGAAGATGTTCAGCTTGACGATGTCCTTGAACGAACCACCGGCAGCTTCAGCCACGGCTTTGAGGTTCTCGAACACCTGGACGGTCTGGGCTTCGAAGCCTTCAACCAGCTCCATGGTCTTAGGGTCCAGAGGAATCTGGCCCGACATGTAGACAGTATTGCCGGCCTTGATCGCCTGGGAGTAAGTACCGATGGCGGCTGGGGCCTTGTCGCTGGTGATAACAGTCTTGGTCATGTATGACTCCTTGTTAGGTGTGAATTAGGCACGCATGCGGGTGATGCGGATGACCCCGGTCAGGGCGCGCAGTTTCTTGATCACGCGGGCCAGGTGCACACGGTCGTGGACGCTGACCACCAGTTGGACGACGCTGATGCGGCCATCGCGCTCATCCATGCTGATTTTCTCGATATTGCCGTCGGCCGCGTTGACGCTGCTGGCCAGCAGCGCGATCAGGCCGCGCTGGTGCTCCAGCTCGACGCGCAGCTCGACGTTGAATTCGCCGGTGACATCCTTGGCCCACGAGAGCTGGATACATTTTTCCGGGTTGTGCCTGATTTCGCTGATGTTGCGGCAGTTGTCCAGGTGCACGACCATGCCTTTGCCCGCCGACAGGTGGCCGACAATCGGGTCGCCCGGGATCGGTGTGCAGCACTTGGCGTAGCTCAGCACCAGGCCTTCTGTACCGCGAATCGCCAGCGGCCCTTCCGGACTCGGCAGCTGCTCGCCTTCGCCGAGCAGACGGCGCGCCACGACATAGGCCATGCGGTTGCCCAGGCCGATGTCTTCGAGCAAATCTTCGATCAGCTCCAGGCGATATTCGGCGAGCATTGCCTTGACACGCTCGGCCGGGATCTTCTCCAGCGCGCTGTCGAAACCGTTGAGCACTTTGTTCAGCAGGCGTTCGCCAAGGCTTATGGACTCGGAGCGGCGCTGCAGTTTCAGCGCGTGCCGGATGTGCGTGCGCGCCTTGCCGGTGACCACGAAGTTGAGCCACGCCGGGTTCGGCCGTGCGCCGGGCGCGCTGACGATCTCGACCGTGGAGCCGCTTTGCAGCGGTTCGGACAGCGGTGCGAGGCGGCGGTTGATCCGGCAGGCGATGCAACTGTTGCCGACGTCGGTGTGCACCGCGTAGGCAAAGTCGACCGCCGTGGAGCCTTTGGGCAGCTCCATGATCCGGCCTTTGGGCGTGAACACATAGACCTCGTCCGGGAACAGGTCAATCTTCACGCTCTCGATGAATTCCAGCGAGTTGCCGGCACGTTGCTGCATTTCCAGCACGCCTTTGACCCACTGGCGGGCGCGGGCGTGAGTGCCTTTCGGCTGCTCGTCACCGCTGGACTTGTACAGCCAGTGGGCGGCAATGCCGTTGTTGGCCATCTCTTCCATTTCGCGGGTGCGGATCTGGATCTCGATCGGCACGCCGTGCATGCCGAACAGCGTGGTGTGCAGCGATTGATAGCCGTTGGCCTTGGGGATCGCGATGTAATCCTTGAAGCGCCCCGGCAACGGTTTGTACAAATTATGCACAGCACCCAGCACGCGGTAGCAGGTATCGACCTTGTCGACGATGATCCGGAACGCGTAGACGTCCATGATCTCGTTGAAGGCTCGACGCTTGCCGCGCATTTTCTTGTAGATGCCGTAGAGGTGTTTCTGGCGTCCGCTGACTTCGCCCTGGATGCCGTCGATGGCGAGGCAATGGCCGAGGGATTCTTCGATCTTGTTGACGATTTCCTTGCGGTTGCCCCGGGCGCGTTTGACCGCCTGGTAGATCCGCGCGGAACGCATCGGGTGCATCGCCTTGAAGCCGAGGTCTTCGAACTCGATACGAATCGCGTGCATGCCCAGCCGGTTGGCGATGGGCGCGTAGATTTCGAGGGTTTCCTTGGCGATGCGGCGGCGTTTTTCCCCGGACAACACCTCCAGCGTGCGCATGTTGTGCAGGCGGTCGGCGAGTTTGACCAGGATCACGCGAATGTCGCGGGCCATGGCCATGGCCATTTTCTGGAAGTTCTCGGCCTGGGCTTCGGCCTTGGTCTCGAAGTTCATCTGGGTCAGTTTGCTGACCCCGTCGACCAGTTCGGCCACGGTTTCACCGAACTGCGCTTGCAGCGCTTCCTTGGCGATACCGGTGTCTTCGATCACGTCATGCAGCATCGCCGCCATCAGGCTCTGATGGTCCATGTGCATGTCGGCAAGAATATTCGCCACCGCAAGCGGATGCGTGACGTACGCCTCGCCGCTGCGACGGCGCTGACCGTCATGGGCTTGCTCGGCGTAGAAATACGCTCGGCGGACCAGGTTGACCTGGTCGTTGCCGAGGTAGGTCGATAAGCGATCGGCGAGGGCGTCTATGCTCGGCATGATGACTCCTGCCGTAGGCTGTGTTCCCGCGCCGTGCTACGTCGACCAGGCATAGGCTTAGACGGCCTCGTTGGACTCGTCCTCGAAAGCAGCGAAGAGCGGTTCATCCTGGACGATTTCCTGCTCGGCGATGAACTCATAGCTCATCAGGCCTTCAGCGATTTCACGCAGGGCGACAACGGTCGGCTTGTCGTTTTCCCACTGGACCAGTGGCTCTTTGCCGCCGGTGGCCAGTTGACGGGCACGCTTGGTAGAGAGCATGACCAGCTCAAAGCGGTTTTCCACGTGTTCTAGGCAGTCTTCAACGGTTACGCGGGCCATGGTATTCCTCGGAGCGAATGCAATATGCGCGCTGCCCGGTTGGGCGAGCGGACTCAACAGTTTAAAAAATCACCAGCGATTAGGGAAGCGCTGATTTTTTGACCAGACCCTTCAACGCGCTGCAGGCACCAATGTAAAGCGCTTGCAGCGGTTTTGGGAAGTGCTGATTAACCCAGCAATTCAGCCAGCAATCTGCCGAAACGCACTTGCTGGCGCTTCTGCTGCAGCTGATTGGCACGGAAAATCGCTTTCAGATCGTCCAGCGCGTGGGCGAAATCATCGTTGATGATCAGGTAATCGTATTCGACGTAGTGGCTCATCTCGCTGACTGCTTCGCGCATCCGGCCGTCGATGATCTCGTCGCTGTCCTGGCCACGGTTGGTCAGGCGCTGGTGCAGGGCTTGCAGCGACGGCGGCAGGATGAAGATCGAGCGGGCTTGCGGCATCAACTTGCGGACCTGCTCGGCGCCTTGCCAGTCGATCTCCAGAATCAGGTCGTGGCCTTCATCCAGCGTCTGCTGCAGGCGGCTTTGCGAGGTGCCGTAGAAGTTGCCGAAGACTTCGGCGCGTTCGAGGAAGTCGCCGTGTTCGCCCATCTTCACGAACTCTTCGCGGGTCACGAAGTGATAGTTCACGCCATCCACTTCGCCCGGGCGCATGGCGCGGGTGGTGTGGGAAATCGAGACGCGGATTTCCGGGTTGGTGTCGGTCAACGCCTTGACCAGGCTGCTCTTGCCCGCACCCGAAGGGGCGGAAATGATGTACAGGGTGCCGGTGTGGTGGGTCATGTCTGTTGCCTTACTCAATATTCTGCACTTGTTCGCGCATCTGCTCGATCAACACCTTGAGGTTGACGGCGGCCTGGGTGCTGCGCGGGTCGAAGGCCTTGGAGCCCAGTGTGTTGGCTTCGCGGTTGAGTTCCTGCATCAGGAAGTCGAGGCGCCGGCCAGCAGCACCGCCGGACTTGAGCACCCGGCGGACTTCAATGATGTGGGTGCTCAGGCGATCCAGTTCTTCGGCCACATCGCTCTTTTGCGCGAGCATGACCATTTCCTGTTCCAGACGCTGCGGATCCAGTTCGGCCTTCATGTCGGCGAAGCGGTCGAGCACTTTCTGGCGCTGGGTCGCGAGCATCTGCGGCACCAGTTCACGCAGGGTCACGACGTCTTCTTCTATGGAGGTCAGGCGCTCGTTGATCAGGCGTGCCAGTTCCGCGCCTTCGCGCTCGCGGCCGGCCTTGAGTTCCTTGAGACCTTGATTGAACAGGGCCAGCGCATCGGTATTCAGCGCCTGTGGATCAGTCGCGTCGGCCACCAGCACGCCGGGCCAGGCCAGTACTTCCAGCGGGTTCAGTGCCGCCGGGTTGTTGATCAGTCCGGCAACGGTCTCGGCGGCGGCGACCAATTGCGCGGCGCGCTCGCGGTCGACCTGCAACGGCTTGCCGGTGCTTTCTTCGGTGAAGCGCAGGGTGCATTCCAGTTTGCCCCGCGACAGGCCCTGACGCAGGGCTTCACGCACGGCGCCTTCGAGGTCGCGGAACGACTCCGGCAGGCGCAGGTGCGGTTCCAGATAGCGACTGTTGACCGAGCGCAGTTCCCAGCTCAGGGTGCCCTGGGCGCCGGCTTTCTCAACGCGGGCGAAGGCGGTCATGCTGTGCACCATGGCGGTGACCTCGCAATGCAGATCGGCGCAGAAGGGATGTTCCGCAGGCTCGATATCAATGAATTTAAGCCGACTGGCAGCAAAGGCGCAGGATTGTAGCGCAGTGCGGCGGATGCGCCCAAACACACGGTGTGACAAAGGGCTGCAGGCCGTCGGTTATGCGTGTTTCAGGGCCGTGGGTCGACGGCCGGAATTTTTAACCCGTGCCCAGGCGCGGTGCAGCGCTCTATAATGCTCGGCAGTTTTCCGTCCCCAGTACAGGTATTCCCTATGAAACGTCCAAGTGGTCGCGCTGCCGATCAGCTCCGCTCGATCCGCATTACCCGCAACTACACCAAACACGCCGAGGGATCCGTACTGGTCGAATTCGGTGATACCAAAGTCATCTGCACCGTCAGCGTCGAAAACGGCGTGCCGCGTTTCCTCAAGGGCCAGGGCCAGGGCTGGTTGACCGCCGAGTACGGCATGCTGCCGCGTGCCACTGGCGAGCGTAACCAGCGTGAAGCGAGCCGTGGCAAGCAGGGCGGTCGCACCCTGGAAATCCAGCGCCTGATCGGCCGCTCCCTGCGCGCTGCGCTGGACATGTCCAAGCTGGGCGACGTGACCCTGTACGTCGACTGCGACGTGATCCAGGCTGACGGCGGCACCCGCACCGCCTCCATCACTGGTGCCATGGTCGCCCTGGTTGATGCACTGAAAGTGATCAAGAAGCGTGGCGGCCTCAAGGGCGGCGACCCGCTCAAGCAAATGATCGGCGCGGTGTCGGTCGGCATGTATCAGGGCGAGCCGGTGCTGGATCTGGACTATCTTGAAGATTCCGCCGCCGAGACTGACCTCAACGTGGTGATGACCAGCACCGGTGGCTTCATCGAGGTCCAGGGCACTGCCGAAGGCGCGCCGTTCCAGCCTGAGGATCTGAACGCCATGCTGGAACTGGCGAAGAAAGGCATGAACGAAATCTTCGAACTGCAAAAGGCCGCACTGGCCGACTGAGCAGGTTCGTAACCCGCAAGGAGGATGCGATGAGTGATGAGCAAGAGTTGCTGCCCAAACCGAGCCAGGAGGTTCGCCAATGGGCGATGTTTTGTCACTTGTCCGCCTTGCTGGGGATCTGGATTCCGTTCGGCAACCTGATCGGGCCGCTGATTCTGTGGCAGATGAAGCGCGAAACTGATCCGTTCATCGACGCTCAGGGCAAAGAGGCGCTGAACTTTCAGATCACCGTGGCGATTGCTGCCGCGATCTCTCTGCTGCTGATGGTGTTGATCATCGGCTTCTTCTTGCTGGGCCTGCTGGCCATCGGGGCGCTGGTGTTGACGATCATTGCCGGGGTGAAGGCGAACGAAGGGTACCCCTACCGTTATCCGTTTACCTGGCGCTTGATCAAATAACGATCAGCACAAATGACCTGTAATCAGCGCGCACAAAAAAGCCGACAGCGATGTCGGCTTTTTTGCATCCACGAATCGACGCTTAGATGGTCAGCGTCCAGTCGTAGTCGACGATCAGCGGCGCGTGCTGCGAGAACCGCGGCTGACGCGGCAGGCGTGCACTGCGCACGAAGCGCCGCAGGCCCGGGGTCAGGATCTGGTAGTCGAAACGCCAGCCCAGATTGAGCATCTCGGCCTGTTCGTTGTCCGGCCACCAGCTGTACTGATCGCCTTCGCGGCTGACTTCGCGCAGGGCATCGACGTAGCCCATGTTGCCGACAATCTCGTCCATCCAGGCGCGTTCTGGCGCCAGGAAGCCCGGGGATTGCTGACTGTCGCGCCAGTTCTTGATGTCGAGCTTCTGCTGCGCCACGTACAGCGAGCCACAATAAATGTACTCGCGACGTTTACGCCGCTGCTTGTCCAGGTACTTGCCGAAATCGTCCATGAGCTTGAACTTCTGGTTCAAGTCCTCATCACCGTTCATCCCCGAAGGAAGCAGCAAGGTAGCAATACTGACTTTGTCGAAATCTGCTTGCAGGTAGCGCCCGTAGCGGTCGGCCGTCTCGAAACCGAGACCGCTGATGACAGCCTTCGGTTGCAACCGCGAATACAAAGCCACGCCACCTTGGGCAGGGACTTCAGCATCGCAGGCATAAAGGAAGTAGCCATCCAGTTGGAAGGCTGGGTCATCCAGTTCAAAGGCGGAGGCACGGGTGTCCTGCAGGCAGATGACGTCGGCATTCTGAGCTTGCAGCCAACTGAGCAAACCACGCTCGACTGCCGCCTGAATACCATTGACGTTCACACTGATGATCCGCATAAATGGCCCCAAAAATCGCGTGCGTGTATGATACACGGCGTCAAGCTAATTAGCTAAATCCGTGGTATTTGGGGTTTTTTTCATGCAAGCGTATCAGCGCGATTTCATTCGTTTTGCCATCGATCGCGGCGTTTTGCGCTTCGGTGAGTTCACCCTGAAGTCCGGGCGCACCAGTCCTTACTTCTTCAACGCCGGCCTGTTCAACACGGGATCGGCCCTGGCGCAACTGGGGCGTTTCTACGCGGCAGCCATCGCCGAAAGCGGCATATCCTTCGACGTCCTGTTTGGCCCGGCCTACAAAGGCATCCCGCTGGCGGCAACCACTGCCGTCGCGCTGGCCGAGCATCACGACCGCGACCTGCCGTGGTGCTTCAACCGCAAGGAAGCCAAGGCCCACGGCGAAGGCGGCAGTCTGGTCGGCGCACCGCTGACCGGAGACGTGCTGATCATCGACGACGTGATCACCGCCGGCACCGCGATCCGTGAAGTGATGCAGATCATCGCGTCCCAAGACGGCGCCAAGGCTGCTGGCGTGTTGATCGCCCTGAATCGTCAGGAGCGTGGCAACGGCGAGTTGTCGGCAATCCAGGAAGTCGAGCGTGATTTCGGTATTCCGGTGATCAGCATCGTTTCGCTGAACCAGGTGCTGGAATTCCTCGCTGACGATCCGCAGCTCAAGCAGCATCTGCCAGCTGTGGAAGCGTACCGCGCCCAGTTCGGCGTCTGACCGACTGGTGCCAAACCTGTGGGAGCGAGCTTGCTCGCGAATGCGGTGATTCAGCTTGCATCAATGTTGAATGTGCCGCCGTCTTCGCGAGCGAGCTCGCTCCCACAAAGTTTGCGATGATAAAAAAGACCCCGCTCAG
>NZ_JABULD010000269.1:0-13661 GCF_014060985.1 Pseudomonas sp. MD195_PC81_125 | reverse complement strand
CTCTGGATCAGAGACAGCGTGATCTCGTGCGAAGCCACCTCGTCCAGTGCCTTGAGGGCGTTGAAGAGGCTATCGATGTTCCAGTTGTTGCCTGCGCTCATGTAATTCTCCGACATGAATGAGCCAGCCAGAATCGGTTGGCGTAGCTGTTGCTCCATCTGCTTGAGCAAGCTTCGGTTTTCCGGAAGTACCCAAGTTTCGTGTTTCACATAACCGGCGGCAGCCAGGCCCGCGCGCATCTGCTTCATGTAGAAGCTCGACGGTTTTTTCGCGGACGGTTTCGAGCGCTCTCCCTTTGGGCTCTCTGACGCAACAGCGGGGGAAGCGGCTTTTCATGGCAATGACTCCGTTATGAACATCTCACGCGTGAGCCACACTACAACCAATTCAAAGTGCCATCAATGGCTCACGCGTGAGATTTTCATGACAGACGAAAAACGCCCGCAACGTGGCGGGCGCAAGTTTTTACCGGGTGTGTCGTGATGGATCAGCGCCCCAGAAACTCCTCGGCCGAGACCACGCTCGCGTAAGCGAAACCCAGTGCCGACATGAATGCCGCGTGGACCTGAGCGGCAGGCACCGTGACGCCGTTGAATTCCAGGTCACGGCAGGCGCAGGCGTCGTGGATTACCGTGACGCCGTAGCCCAGGTCCGCTGCCGCACGGGCGATGCCGTCGATGCACATGTGGCTCATGCTGCCGACAATCACCAGATCCCTGATGCCTTGTTCATCGAGAATCGATTGCAGCTCGGTCTCCCGGAACGAATTGACGAAGTGCTTGAGCACCACCGGTTCGTCCGGACGATTGAGTACTTTGGGATGCAGTTTTGCGCCGTCCGAGCCCGGGGTGAAAAACGGCGCGTCGGCCGAAGTGAATTCGTGGCGAATGTGCACCACCGGATCGCCCGCTTCGCGGAACGCGGCGAGCAGCCGTGCGGCGTTGTCGGCGGCGGCTTCAGCCCCCACCAACGGCCACTTGCCTTGGGGGAAGTAGTCGTTCTGGATATCGACTACGATGAGCGCTTGTCTGGTCATGGGTGTGTCCTCGATGCATGGGCTGGAAGTGGATTCAGTATTGGCGCTGGCCGACGTTTCGAGGATTGGCCGGACCGACAATAAGCAGGGGAAAACTGACATGGGCGCAGAAAGGGCCGCCACGGTGGAACTGGGCGTACTGATGTACCCGGGCGTGCAACTGGCGGCGGTGCATGGGCTGAACGATCTGTTTGCGGTCGCCAACCGGATCGCTGCCGAGCGTCAGGCGGCGCAGTTACCGGTGCTGCGCGTCAGTCACTGGAAAGCCGACACCGGGCAGACGCCGCAGCGGGTGTACGACAGTCATCCCGGCGCTGACAGTCATTTGCTGGCAGTGCTGATTCCACCGTCCCTCGGCAGCTTTTCTGCGGCCAGCGTTTCAGCGCAATGGTTGCAATGGCTACGTGATCAGCATGCCCGTGGTGCAACCCTCGGCGGTGTCTGTGTGGGGTCGATGCTGCTGGCCGAAAGCGGCCTGCTCGACGGGCGTAGCGCCACCACGCACTGGACCTCGGCCAAGGCGTTTGCCGAGCGTTATCCGAACATCCGGCTCAAGGCGGATACGCCGATTGTCGATGACGGCGACTTGATCACCACCGCCGGGCTGATGGCCTGGTCGGAACTGGGCTTGCGCCTGGTCGACCGGCTGCTCGGGCCGAGCATCGCCAGCGGCACCGCGCGCTTTCTGGTGATGGAGCACAGCGACAGCGCCAGTGCCTGCGGGAGCAATTTTGCACCGATCCTCAGTCATGGCGACGCGGCGATTCTCAAGGTTCAGCATTGGCTGCAGAGCACCGGCGCCACTGATGTTTCGCTGACCTCGATGGCAGAGCGGGCGGGGCTGGAGGAGCGCACGTTTCTGCGTCGTTTCCGTGCGGCGACCGGGTTGAAACCGACCGAGTATTGCCAGCATCTGCGGGTCGGCAAGGCACGAGAGTTGCTGGAATACAGCAACGGCACTATCGATCACATTGCATGGACTGTGGGCTATCAGGACCCCGGCGCGTTTCGCGCGATCTTCAAGAAAATCACCGGGCTGACGCCAAGTGATTATCGGGCGCGGTTTGGTGTCTCGGGATAGTCCAGACACGCCATGACCTATGGGAGCAGGCCCCCACCCACATTGAAATCTGGGGCTATTGAAATCGTGCAAATTACCGGGCCCTGGCGCCCGGTCGTGCAGATTGAAACGGGCCTGATGCCATCACGTTTTCGGCAAGCATTTGATTTGCCGAAGTTTTCCACAGCCCCCCGATTGGCCTGATCTCTGCACCGTTCATCACTCCATTCACCGATCCGCTGCAAGGGGGATGCATGACCCCGACGCCAGGCAGAAAAATCGTCGTCGCGCACTCGGTGCGCGCTGGCGCGCCACACCATGAAGTGCAGACTAACAAGGCGCTGGCCCGTTGGCTGGCGCAGATTCTCGGGCTCAGATTTGCTGGCAGCTACGACCCGGAAAAACACCGCGGTCGTGATCTGTACTGGCTGCCGACGCAAACCATTGTCGGCGCCAGTCAGGCACAGGCCTTGGGCATCAAAAGCGCGGATGATTTATGGGGCGGATTCGTCGAACACGATTTCATCTGCACCAAAGCCATCAGTCACGGCCTGCGCAGCCATCTGGCCTACGCGCCGCAAGGCTGGGCGCCGCAGTTCTGCGAGCGTGTGCGCGACGTGGTGCTCGATGGCTTGACCGTGTTTGCCCTGGAGGACGCGCGGCCCGCCGCCGAACACTTGCTGTACAGCGGCCCCATTCGCCTCAAGCCGATTCACGCCTGTGCCGGTCGCGGTCAGGAAGTTATCAACAGCCTCGACGCGTTCGACGAGGTCCTCGCACGAGCGGATGCGGCAGCGTTGTTCCGCGATGGCGTGGTGCTGGAGCAGGACTTGAGCAAGGTGGTCACCCACAGCGTCGGTCAGTCATTCATCGGCGGCAAGGTGCTGAGCTACTGCGGTGATCAATACTTGACTCAGGACGGCCATGGCGAGGACGTCTACGGCGGTTCGAATCTGCTGGTGGTGCAGGGCGGTTACGATCAGTTGCTGGCGCTGGATTTAGCGGATGACGTGCGGCTGGCCATCGAGCAAGCGCGGACGTTTGACCGGGCAGCAGACGAAGCCTACCCGGGTTTCTATGCCTCGCGGCGCAACTACGACATCGCTCAAGGCCTGGACAGCAATGGCAAATCGCGCAGCGGTGTGCTCGAACAATCCTGGCGCATGGGCGGTGCCAGCAGCGCTGAACTGGCCGCGCTGCAGAGCTTTGTCAACGCTCCGCAGATGCGGGCGATCCGTGTGTCAACCGTAGAAACCTACGGTGATCAAAGCCTGCCGGCGGACGCCATCGAAATCTATCGCGGCCCGGCCGAGAACAGCGACTTTCTCCTCAAATACGTAACGGTCAAATCCTATGACGGCTAGAAGCGAAAGCATTCAGATCGACATTGATGACGAACAGATGAGCGGGACGTTTCTCAGTCCCAAATCGAAAGTCCCCGGCGTGTTGTTTGTGCACGGTTGGGGTGGCAGCCAGGAGCGTGACCTGGAGCGCGCCAAGGGCATCGCCGGGCTGGGTTGTGTGTGCCTGACCTTCGACCTGCGCGGACACACCGGTGGCACCGGCATTCCGCTGACCCGGGTGACGCGCGAAGATAACCTGCGTGACTTGCTCGCGGCCTACGATCGCCTGTTGGCGCATCCGGCGCTCGACACCTCGGCGATTGCGGTAGTCGGCACCAGTTATGGCGGCTATCTCGCGTCGATTCTCACCTCGCTGCGCCCGGTGCGCTGGCTGGCGCTGCGGGTGCCGGCGCTGTATCGCGACGAGCAATGGCATACACCCAAGCGGGATCTGGACAAGGCTGATCTGCGTGACTATCGGGCGACGCTGGTGCGTGCCGACAGTAACCGCGCCTTGCACGCCTGTTCGCAGTTCACCGGGGATGTGTTGTTGGTGGAATCGGAAACCGACGACTACGTGCCCCACGCCACGATCATGAGTTACCGCGCCGCGTGTCAGCAGACGCATTCGCTGACGCACCGGATCATCGACGGTGCTGACCATGCGCTGAGCGACCCGGTTTCGCAGCAGGCCTACACCTCGATACTGGTGGACTGGATTACCGAGATGGTGGTGGGTGAGCGGTTGAGCATTATTCAGTCCACATAGTGTGTTTTGTCTTTTCGGATGCCTTCGCGAGCAAGCCATTACCAAAAACTCAGGAGGGCGTCTTCTCAATCCGCAACGCCTTCGCCTTGGCCTCGACCAGCAGATACATCACCACGGTGATCAACAACGGCAAAAGAAAATAAATCGCCCGATACGCCAGCAATCCCGCCACCAGACTGCCCCGCGAAACTTCGTGCTGCAGCAGCGCGACGAATACCGCTTCCAACACTCCAAGCCCCGCCGGAATGTGGGTGATGACCCCGGCAATCGCACTGATCAACAGCACGCCAAGCACTAATGGATAATCCAGCTTGCCCGGCAGCAAGGTGAAAATCACCGCCGCCATCAGCGACCAGTTCAGCGCCCCCAGCAGCAGTTGCAGAACGGCCATGCGCAGGGACGGCAGGTTGATTTCCACCCCGCGAATCGACCACTCGCGGCGCTTGGAGAACTGGCACGCGGCGAGGTAACCGCCACTCAGCAGCAACAACAGCACACCAATGCCCTGTAACGCATCGCTGCTGATTTTCCAGCCCGGCGGCATGCTCACCAGGCCACTGCTGAACACCGCGCCGGCGATCGTCATGTAGCCGAACCAGTTGGTGGCCAGGCTCAAACCGAGAATCTTGGCGATGTTGCTTTTGCTCACCCCCAGGCGCGAATACAGCCGATAGCGCATGGCGATCCCGCCGACCCAGGCGCTGAGGTTGAGGTTGAACGCATAGCTGATGATCCCCACCGGGAGGATCTGTTTCCAGGTCAGGTCCTGGCGGATGTAGGTGCGCCCGATCAGGTCGAAGCTGGCGTAGGTGAGAAAACTCAACAGGGTCACGCCGGCGGCGATGAGCAGTGTGCGCACCTTGAAGTCGGCCAGGGTCTGCAGCACTTCCGCCCATTCGATGCGGGTGGCAAACATCGTCAGCAACACGATCAACGCGAGGAAGAACAGCAGCGTCAGTGGGCGTTTCCAGCGACTCCATCGAGAATGCACGGCGGGCGCTGCTTGCGCTGGGGGATGGCTCATGACATGTGCCCCCGAAACGGCTTGAGCCGTGGTTTGTGCGCCGGCAGCCAACCGGCCATCGCCGGGAAATGCCGCAGGAAGTGGAACACCAGAAACCCCACGGTCATGTGCCAGATCCGTCCGCGTGGCACCTTGCTCGGGTCCATCGCCTTGCAGTGGTTATGGCTCAGGTCTTCGAGACGCTGGAACAAGTGCTGATTGAATGTGCGATCGCGGATCAGCACGTTGGCTTCCAGGTTCAGTGACAGGCTCAGCGGGTCGAGATTGCTCGAACCGACCGTGCTCCATTCCTCATCCACCAAGGCGACTTTGCCGTGCAGCGGGCGCTGGCAATATTCGTGGATCTGCACCCCGGCCTTGAGCAGATAGTCGTAGGTCATGCGCGCCGCCAGTTTGGCCACCAGCATGTCCGGTTGACCTTGCAGGATCAGCCGCACCTCGACGCCACGGCGCGCCGCGTTGCGGAGCTCGCGCAGCAGGCGGTAGCCGGGGAAGAAGTAGGCGTTGGCGATCACCACCCGGCGTTTGGCCCGGCGCAATGCGTGCAAGTACACGTCTTCGATGTCGGTGTGGTGCTGATCGTTGTCACGAAACACCAGGCGCACCTGACCGTCGTGATCGTTGAAAGCCATGTCTGCCCGACGCTGGCGCCGACGTTGCCACCAGAAGCGTGCACGGCCCGGCCGACCGCTTTGCAGCAGGGCGAAATGATGGATGTCGGCGACCGCCGGCCCCTGAACCTGCACCGCGTAATCCTGTTTCGCTTCGGGGCCGAAGTCGGCCAGGTGATCGCCGGAAAAGTTGATCCCGCCAATGAACGCGATCAGTCCGTCGACTACTACAATTTTGCGGTGCAGACGGCGGAACCAGTTGGTGCGAAAGCCCAGGTGCTTGGGCGCCGGATCAAACATCTGCAGGTGCACGCCAGCGTCGCTCAATGCCGCGAGATAACCGGTGGTCAACTCACCACAGCCGAAACCGTCGAGGCTGACGGTGGTGCGCACGCCGCGCCGGGCGGCGTCGATCAGGATCTGCTGTAACTCTGCGCCGACCTTGTCTTCGAAAACGATGAAGGTCTCCAGCAGGATTTCACTCTTCGCCGCACGCATGGCGTCGAACACCCGAGGGAAATATTCCTCGCCGTTTTCCAGCAACTCGACACGGTTGTTGCCCTGCCAGTTGTACTCGACATCGACAGGTCCGGGCTCGCGTACCGGCGGGTTGATGCTGATCGGTTCCACGGCGGATTTCTCCAGCGGTGCGCTGCTCATAGTTCGATCTCCACCGATAACGGGGCGTGGTCGGAAAGGTGTGACCAGGGCCGGTTGGCCAGGACTTTCGGTTGGCTGGCCTTGAGGTTGCGTACGTAAATACGATCGAGCCGCAGCGTCGGCAGGCGCGCCGGAAAGCTGCGCGCCGGTTTGCCGTGATGTTCGGCGAACACTTCGCGCAGGCCGCAGGGCTCGAGCAGCGCATCGGCGCGCTGGCGCCAGTCATTGAAGTCACCGGCGACGATCACGGGGGCATCAGCCGGCAGTTGCGCGATGCGCTCGCCCAGCAGCTTCAGTTGCGCATTGCGATGGCTTTCGCGCAGGCCCAGATGCACGCAGATCGCATGCACCTCGACGCCATCGCCCGGCAGGCGCAGCACGCAATGCAACACGCCACGGTTCTCATGGCCGCTGATCGAAACGTCGAGGTTGTCGTGGCGGATGATCTGGAATTTCGACAGCAGCGCATTGCCGTGATCGCCCTCCGGGTACACCGCGTTGCGTCCATAGGCGAATTGCGGCCACAGGCTGTCGGCGAGGAACTCGTACTGCGGCATCGTCGGCCAGTTGCTGTAGCGCTTGGGATGATGTTCATGGGTGCCGTGGACTTCTTGCAGAAACACCACGTCGGCGGCCACGCTGCGTACGGCTTCGCGCAACTCCGGGAGGATGAAACGTCGATTGAGTGCGGTGAAACCCTTGTGGGTGTTGACCGTCAACACGGTGAAACGGCGCACCGAGCTTCGACACGGGTCTGCTCGTCGGTGAACCCGACCGGTTCTGGAATACTCATGTCAGCACCCCTTCGGCAGCGGGTTCGCCGGGGGCGGTGGCGAGTGTTTTATCCAGTTCAAAACAGTGGAGCAACCGGCGCGCGTCGTAGGGCGCGCGGACTTTGATGTCGTTGTCGAAATAGCAGAATACTTCGCGGGACTTGCGCGCCCGAGGCTTGAGGCGCGGCGCGATCAGATGCGCATCGCCAGGCTGCTGACCGTGGTGCCAGGCGTCGATGCGTTTGGCCCAGTTCTGCAGCGCCGATTCGCTGTAGCCGCTGGCGTACAGCTCTTCGGCGCCATGCAGGCGCAGGTAGACGAAGTCGCTGGTAAGGTCTTCGCGATACGGCCATTTGCCGGCGGTGTCGGCGATCACCAGGGCGGTGTTGTAGCGTTTCAACAAGCGCACGAAAACGGGATCGATGAAGCTGTCGTTGCGAATTTCGACGGCATGGCGCAGCGGTTTTTTGCGCCAGGCTTTCAGGCTGGCGTGGCCGTGCAGGTGCGCGTCGTGCTGGCGGGCGAGGGCGGCGGCCGCCTCAGTATCGTGGGGTAACAATGAGAGGAAGTGTTCGAAGCGCTCGGGGTCGAATTTGAAGTTCGGCGGAAACTGCCAGAGGATCGGCCCGAGCTTTTCCTTGAGCTCCAGCACCCCGGAGGCGAAGAAATTCGCCAGCGGTTTTTCGATCTCGCGCAAGCGGCGCACGTGAGTGATGAAGCGCGGCGCCTTGACGCTGAAAACGAAGTCGTCCGGCGTTTCGCTGTACCACTGCGCATAACGTTCAGGCCGTTGCAGGGCGTAGAACGATCCATTGATTTCGATGCTGTTGACCGCCCGTGATGCGAATTGCAGTTCGCGCTTCTGGGCCAGTCCCTTCGGGTAGAAATCCCCGCGCCACGGAGCGTAGCGCCAGCCGGAAATACCGATGTGAATCGTTGCCATGCCGCCCTCCCGTCGTCAGTCCTCATACAGCCTGTGTCTGTTGATGACTGTGGGCGGTTCGGGAAAGTTTCGACGGCGTTACGGACGGTAGTCTGTAGGAGCTGCCGGAGGCTGCGATCTTTTTAATGTTGTTTTTCAAGATCAAAAAATCGCAGCCTTCGGCAGCTCCTACAGCGGGATATCATTGAGACAGCTATTTGATCAGTGACCGGTGACGACTCGTGTGGTGCTTTCGGCATAGGTCGGGCCGAGCCGATCCAGTCGCCCGCTCCACGCCGTCAGCGCGAGCGCCACCAGCACCACCAGCCCGCCGATCCATGCTGTGTGAATCAGGCCAAGGTGTTCGACGATCAGCCCGCCGCCCCATGCGCCACCGGCAATCCCCAGGTTGAACGCCGCGATGTTCAGCCCCGACGCCACGTCCACCGCCTGCGGCGTGTGATGTTCAGCCTGACGCACCACGTACACTTGCAGCCCCGGCACATTGCCGAACGCCACCGCGCCCCACACCAGCACCGTGGCCAGCGCCAGCCATGGGCTGCCGGCGGTGACGGTCAGTACGAACAGCACGGCGGCGAGCAGGGCGAAGATGATTTTCAGGGCGCTGATCGGCCCACGCTTGTCCGCCATTTTGCCGCCCCAGATATTGCCGGCCGCCACCGAGACGCCGTACACCAGCAGCACCAGGCTGACGGTACTGGCGCTGAAACCGGAGATGTCCTGCAGGATCGGCGCCAGGAAGGTGAAGGCGATGAACGAGCCGCCGTAACCGATCGCGGTCATGGCGTACACCAGCAACAGGCGCGGTTGTTTCAGCACTTGCAGTTGTTGCAACAGCGACGCCGGTTTGCTGTGGGCGATGTTGTTCGGCACATACAGCAGGCTGCCGATGAAGGCGATCACACCCAGCGCCGAGACCGCGAGGAAGGTTTCACGCCAGCCGAAATGCTGGCCGATGAACGTGCCCAGCGGTACGCCGGTGACCAGCGCCACGGTGAGGCCGGTGAACATGATCGCAATCGCGCTGGCGGCTTTTTCCTTGGGCACCAGACTGGTGGCGATGGTCGAGCCGATGGAAAAGAACACCCCGTGCGCCAGGCCCGTGACGATCCGCGCCAGCACCAGCGATTCATAACTGGGCGCCAGCCAGGCCAGCAGGTTGCCGAGGGTGAACAGCACCATCAGCGACAACAGCAACAGTTTGCGCGGGACTTTGCCGGTCAGGGCGGTCAGCACCGGCGCGCCAATGGCAACGCCCAGCGCATACAGGCTGACCAGCAGCCCGGCGGACGGCAGGCTGACGCCGAGATCGGCGCCAATGGTGGGTAACAGGCCAACGATGACGAACTCGGTCGTCCCGATGGCGAAGGCGCTGAGGGTCAGCGCGAGCAAGGCAATGGGCATGACAGCACTCCGGTAGAGGTTTGAATGGAGCGCAGTGTCGTGGTTTGGCTCCTGCGGAAAAATACGGGGCCAGGTATTTGATATTTGCCGCTGACGCAAATATCCACAGTCTGCTGTGAACCCTGTGGTGAGGGGAATGCAGTGGGCACTGGGGTTATTCAGGCAAAAACCGAACTTGTCCGCCATTCACCGATCAGTTCCTTACAGGTTCAGCCAAGAGGGATCGCAGTTTTGATCAAGTTCAGGATCGCCATTCTGCTGGGAGCGCTACTGTTTCTCGGCGCCAGCGAACTCGAAGCCGCTGCGCTGCCGGGGGTTCCGGCTGCCGCTGAAGAGCCGGCCAAACCCGAGCCGATTGTGCAGGGCGGTCTGCTCGGCGCGATCAGTTCGAGCATCGACGACGTGCAGGACAAACTCGACCTCAATGAACATCTGGTCGATGCCTGGCGCCTGCGTGCCGACCGCGCGGCGGACGAAGTCGACAAACTGGTCAACCAGCCGTCGAACCGGTCCGGCTGGAGCGTCGCCGGGGATTTCCTGATGTTGTCCGGCGTCTGGCTCGGCGCGTTTGCGCTGCTGACCGTGCTCGGCAGCCTGCTGGCCAAGCGGCTGAGTCAGGGCCGTTGGCTGCGGACCCGGCAGCGCAGTCAGGACCTGGTCGGCTACCTGCTGCCGTACACGCTGCCGGCGCTGATCTGTCTGCCGCTGACGCTGTACGTCAGCCACTTTCTGCAAGCCTCGGTGGGACGGGCGCTGGCGCTGTGTCTGGCGTACGCCACCAGCAGCGGTATTTTCTCCACTTCAATGTTGTTGTGCGTGGTGGTGATGTTCAACGTCGGGCACAAACGGCCTGCCGCGCGGATTATCCGCAACTACTGCCCGAAACCGCTGTTCCTGATCGGTTTCCTCGCGGCCCTCAGTGACGCGTTGACCAGCCCGCAGATCGCCCGTCAGCTGGGCGGCAACATCACCAGCAGCGTCGCGGTGTTCACCGGGCTGATCGCCTCGATCATCTTCGGTCTGCTGGTGATTCGCCTGCGCCGGCCGGTGGCACATCTGATTCGCAACCGGCCGCTGGCCCAGCGCCTGAAGCAGCCGTCGTTGCAGGAGTCACTGCGGATTTTTTCCGGGCTCTGGTACTGGCCGATTGTGTTGATGGTGCTGGTCTCGGCAGTGAATCTGATCGGCATCGGCGAGGACAATCAAAAGGCTCTGCGCTGCGCGTTGTTCACCACGGTGTTGCTGATCGGCACGGTGTTCCTCAGCACCATCCTCCAGCACCTGTTCAAGTCGCGCAAAGCCGAAGCGATCCAGCGCAGCAGCGCTTACAAGGAACGCTTTCTCAGCCTGTTGCACGCCTTGCTGCGGATCGTCATTGCGGTTGCTTTCATCGATATTCTCGGGCGGATCTGGGGCGTTTCACTGCTCGAGTTCGCTCAGAGCAGTACGATCGGCCGGGCGATCAGCAACGCGTTGAGCAGCATCGGCCTGATCTTCCTCGTCACCTGGCTGTTGTGGGTGGTGCTCGACACGGCGATTCAGGAAGCGCTGAAACCACCGGTCAGCAAACGCTCGTCGCGCCAGCCCAGCACCCGGGTGAAAACCATCCTGCCGCTGCTGCGCAACGCAATCAAAATCATCCTGGTGGTGATCTGCGCGATCACCACCATGGCTAACCTGGGGATCAACGTCGCGCCACTGCTGGCCGGTGCCGGGGTGGTCGGTCTGGCCATCGGTTTTGGCTCGCAACAACTGGTGCAGGATGTGATCACCGGGCTGTTCATTATCATTGAAGACACGCTGTCGATCGGCGACTGGGTGGTGCTCGATTCCGGGCATGCCGGCACCGTCGAAGGCCTGACCATTCGCACCTTGCGCCTGCGTGACGGCAAGGGGTTTGTGCACTCGGTGCCGTTCGGTCAGATCAAGGCAGTCACCAACCAGTCACGCCAGTTTGCCTTCGCGTTTTTCTCGGTGCAGTTCACCTACGACACCGATGTCGACAAGGCCATCGAACTGATCCGCCAGACCGGTGATTCAATTCGCGAAGACCCGTTCCTCAAGTACAACCTGCAAGGGCCGCTGGATGTATTTGGCGTGGACAGGATGGACTTGAACGGCGTGGTGCTGACCGCGCAATTCCGTACCGTGTCGGGCGGGCAGTATGCGGTGAGCCGGGCGTTCAATCAGCGTTTGAAAAAGCTTGTGGATAACAGCGCCGAGGTGCATTTCGCGCAGACTTATCCACAGCAGGTTTTGTTGCCCAGGCGGCAGGGTGAGGGGGAATGGGTAGCAAGCGAGGTGCCACAAAAGTCGAGTACTTGATGGGCGGATTGTGTAGTGGGGTTTCCGGCCTCTTCGCGGGCAAGCCCGCTCCCACAGGGTTCTGGGTGATGTTGAAATAGTAGGCACACCAAAAATCATTGTGGGAGCGAGCTTGCTCGCGAAAGGGCCGGAACTGTCGGCATCAATGCCGGATCAGCTTGCTGCGCACCTGCTCCATGGCCACCTGATCCAGCTCAGTCCAGAACACCTGCTTGCCGGCAATCTCGGCAGCAACCGGCAAACCATCTTGATACACCAGCCGATTACTCACCAACGCCGGCACTTTCGCCCCTGGCAACAACGTCCCTGCCAGGTTCAGCGGATCAACCCCGCACACCGCAACCAGACTGCCGTCATGCGCCCGCCGCCGTACCTCGCGCAGCAATGGAATCGCCTCCGGCAAGGCAAACTGCTCCCCCGCCAGACCACTGACAAAGCGCCCGCCGCGTATCTCGCCACGGGCCTCCAGCCGATGAAACGTGCGCAGCAAATCGCGCCAGCTCGGCAGCCAATCCGCTTCGCGCTCCAGCAGGCGCCAGAACACCACGCCATAGCGGCGCAGCAACGTCATGGCGACATGTTCGAGGGTTTCCGGTGACGCTATCTCAGCGCTTTCCTGCCGTGGCCCGCGGCGCAACAATGCCCAGCGCCCGGCATCGTCCATGCCACCGACAAACGCACCGCGCCCACGACGACTGCTGCGTTGCTGGCGCTTGCTCGCCGGGGTGATCAAGGCGCGCAAGCCGGCGAAGCTGTCGGCGTTTACCAGGCCGGCGCCGACCAGTTCCTGCAAGGCGATTTCCAGCTCGGTGCGCAGCAGATGCGCCTCGTGAATCAGCTCATCGAAAAAACAGCGCGCCGTGCTGACTCAGCGCCTCATAAACCTTTTGCGTTTTCGGCGACAGTTCGCTGACCGGTGTTTGCTCGGCCAATCCACTCCACAACCCGACCTGACTGCGCGGCAACAGCACAATCGGCGTACTGCGCAACGCCGTGCCGCTGACTTTCTGCCGGGCACTGAGGCGCGTCCACACCAGTTTGCCGTTGCGGCACAGGTCATCCAGCCAGCTCGGCGAATAGTCCTTCAGGCGTGCGGGGAGGATGTCGCTGTCCCACGCCGAAGCCGCTGCCGGGTAACCTTCCAACTGGCCGATAATTGCCGGCAGCACCGCGTGGCCCTGACCGCGCGTAGCAGGGGACAGGTGCTGCCAGTCGAACAGAAAACGCATGAAATCCTGCAGTGCTACCGGCTCGATTTCCCGACGCAAACGCTTGACCGTGTAGCGATGAATGCGCGCCAGCAGATGCCGTTCGCACCATTCTTCAACGGCTACACCCGGAGTGAAATGCCCGCGCAGCACATAGCCTTCGCGCTCCAGTTGCGCGAGGGCTTGTGCGACGTGTGCAGGGGGGCAGCGCCAGCGGTTCGGCAATCGCCGGGAGCGGCAACGGGCCGAACGCACCGAGGCGTGCGCGGACCACTTCGACCAGCGCGTCCTCGAAGGTCCACGGCTCGTTGAAGCCGGGCAGAACCTCCTGCGGCGGGTGTAGCGTGGCGTGTGGATAAAGCGCCTGCAGGCAGGTCAGGCGTTCTCGCGCCAGCCACAACGAGCCAGGCTGTGGATGTGTAGTGACTGTGAGGCCGTCTTCGCGAGCAGGCTCGCTCCCACAGTTGACGGTGCTCCAACGGGCGGAACCCGGTTGAATGTGGGA
>NZ_JABULD010000622.1:0-39637 GCF_014060985.1 Pseudomonas sp. MD195_PC81_125 | reverse complement strand
CTGCGATCTTTTTGACTTTTGATTTTTGAAAAACAAGAAACAAAAAGATCGCACCTGCGGCAGCTCCTACAGGGATCGGGTTCAGGCCGTGGAGAATTGCGAAGGCGCCACACCCAGTTCACGCCGGAACATGTCACTGAAACTGCTCGGCGAATACCCCAGCTCCCGAGCGATCGCATTCACCGGCACGCCCTGAATCAACTCGGCCACCGCCGTCGCCAGTTGCACCTGCCGCCGCCATTCGGCGAAGCCCATGCCAAGGCTGTCCTTGAACAACCGCGCCAGCGTGCGCACGCTGGCCCCGGCGTTTTCCGCGTGCTGCTCGAACGGAATGTCCAGCGACGGCGCCGCCATCACCGCCTGACACAGGTTCATCAGGCGCCGGTCGGAATCGTCGGGCAGCGGGATCTTCAATGCCGAGCGCCGGGCACGCTTGAGCTCCAGCAGCGCCAGCCCGACCAAGGCGTCGTAATAAGCCGGCTCGCCGCTGTCACCCTGCGCCACCAAACCGACGATCAACTCGCGCAACAAACCACCGACCTCGATCACCTGCACGGTCGCATCCAGCGTCGCCGCCAGCGCCGGGCGCAGGTAGATGTTGCGCATCTGCAAGTCCGAGACCACGCGAATTCCGTGCGGCACTCCGGGCGGCAACCACACCGCGCGCTGCGGCGGCACCACCAGCGCCTCATGCGGGGTCTCGACCCACATCACCCCGCTCATCGCATACAGCAACTGCCCCCCAGACATGCTCATGCGGCTCAATAAACAGACCACGCGGATAGGTACGCGCCAGCGGTTGCACCGGCACATCGGTATCCGTCAGATCGGGGGGTGCGGCGAGGGCCATGGCGAGTATTCATTGGGGTTGGCGAAAGGCGCATGGTAACCAGTCGGTCACAGCGTCGCCAACGATAGATACCGTCGGACAATCCGAGTGAATTTTCCCGACGCGCCGCGATCCTTCTAATACCACAGGGAGGAATACGGGCTTTATGAACAACGCAAAACTGTTTGTCATCGATTACACCCTTCACGGCACGCCCAAATCGTTCATTATCCGCTCGGACAAAATGGACAACGCCGAGGCGTGGCACTGGGCAAGCTGTGATGCCGGCGTGGGTCGCATCCCGCGTTTCGGCCGGGAAAAAGTGCAAAAGACCAGCAAACCGATGGCGGAGAAATTCGGCGTGGAAAACGTCACATGGCGACCGGCGAGCTAGACTCTCGCCAGGCAATGGGGACTCTTCGGGGGCGTACACAATGACCAGCATCTTCAGCCCGGCGCATCTGGATTATGGCCTGGACACCCTTTTCGGACGTATCACCAGAAGCGTGGACTGTCAGGTGGGTCTTGAAGCTGTCGAAGACGACCCCTATCGCTTCGCCCTGCGCGTACCGGCGCCGTTACCGGAGGACCTCGACCAGGCGAAAACCGTGGTGGTCAGGGTCGAAGGCCGGCGTCTGCAAGGCACGGTTCGCCAAACCGAACGGCTGGATGATGAAAGCCTGAAACTGCAAGTGGAGCCTGATTAGGCTCCACTTTTTTTGCGCGCGGTTATTTGGGGTGGGCGCAATGACAGCCTTTGCTTGAACACTCTTCACCGCCCTTGTGGTGGTGCGCGCAAGCCTCGCAGCAATAGTGTTTGCCGTGCACGGCGTAGGCGTGTTCGCCTTCCTTGATGGTGCATTTGCAGTTGGGGCAGTCGCATTTTCTATCGGGCATGGGGGCAGACTCCTTTTTGGGTGGTTGTCTGGGCTTGTGGGATAAGCCGTAAATAGCAGTGTAGGAGCTGCCGAAGGCTGCGATCTTCTGATCTGGTGTTTTTTGCGGGATTGGGTGTATATCCGTTCGTGCTGGCGATATTGGGTGAATATCCGTTTCTTCGGGTGCTGCCGCTGGCGGTTTCGCTCTTACAGCGAGTCACCTTTTCCAAACGCCGAAAAGGTAACCCAAAAGGCTTTGCCCCGGCGTACGGCACTTCGCTTAGGCTCAGTGTTCCCTCGCTACGGTGCCCATCCGGGGGCATCGCCTACGGTTTGCTTCGCTGCACCTCCTCTCGATGTATGCGGCTTCGCCGCACGGCGCTGCGCGCCTACCCCCGGATGGACACCTCCGCTCGGCCTGCCGAAGGGGCTGAAGATCAAAAGCCACATCAAGAGCCAAAGCCAAAGCCAGAGCCAGAGCCAGAGCCAAAGCCAAAGCAGATCAAAAGATCGCAGCCTTCGGCAGCTCCTACATGGGATCGGGTGTTTTCAGTTAGTAATTGGTCGGCTGTCAGGCCGCCTTCGCTGGCAAGCCAGCTCCCACAATTTTATTCGTGCACACCCCCCTGCGGCGAAGCCCCACTCAACACGATGAGCGTTAGCTCGAGTACCGCTCTTGATCTGAGGGCCCGTCGGCAGGCTGAGTGGAGGGATTTATCCGGGGGTGGGAGCGCAGCGACCGTTTGGCGCAGCCAAACACAGCGAGAGGAGGTGCAGCGAAGCAAACCGTAGGCGCTGCCCCCCGGATGAATCCCGCAGCGAAGGAACCCGAGCCTGAGCGAGGGCCGAACGTCAGGGTAAAGCCCTTTGGTTACTTTGGGGCGTTTGCCAAAGTGACCCGCCGTCAGGGCGGAACCCTAGGTGGCCGTTACCGCAGCAACGGATATTCCCCCCCACCCCGGTCAAGCCAAATCAAACACCTCCACCAACCGCCCAGCAATCAACCCCAGCGCCTCTTCAGCCTCATCAACAATCGCCCCCATACGCATAAAGTCGTGGGTCATCCCCTCATAAACCTTCAGCGCCACAGCAACCCCCGCCGCCTGCAAACGCCGCGCATAAGCCACCCCCTCATCGTGCAACGGATCACACTCGGCCAACACCATCAGCACCGGCGCGACATTGGCCGGAACTTCGCCGAGCAACGGCGAGAAACGCGGATCGAGACGATCGCTGGCATCACGCTGATAGTGCTCGTAAAACCACTGCAGCGAAGCCTTCTCCAGCAGATAGCCTTCGGCGAAACGCTCGATCGACGGCGTGCTGCGACTGGCATCGGTGACCGGATAAATCAGCACCTGCAAGCGCGGCTGCTCAGCGGCAGCCGTCAGTTGCGCAGCCAGCACCGTGGCCAGACTGCCACCGACGCTGTCACCGGCAATCGCCAGTCGCGCCGTGTCGATGCCCAGATCTGCAGCACTCGCCACCAGCCAGTCCCAGGCATCGCGGGCGTCATCGGCCGCTGTCGGAAAACGATGTTCCGGCGCCAGTCGGTACGCCACCGACAGCACCACGCAATCGGCCAGCGAGGCCAGCGCGCGGCACAGCGAATCATGCGAGTCGAGGCTGCCGACCACATAGCCGCCACCATGGAAATACAACAGCGCCGGACGACCGGCGCCCGCCTGCAACGGATGATTGCTGTAGATCCGCGCGTGCAACAGTGCGCCGTCACGCACCGGCAATTGCAGCTCATCCACCACGGCCAGTTCTTCACCGCCGGCGTCCATCAGCAACGATGACTGATCGAATTGTTCGCGGGCTTCGGTCGGGCTCAACTCATGCATGCCGACGCGTTTGCCACTGGCCCGGCCGTTGCCGACCAATTGCAGAAATGCGGCGATATCAGGATTCAATGACATTCAAATCTCCAAAGCGATCGGGCGCCAGCAGCGCCCGATCGGTTTTACTTGGGTTTCACAGCAGGTTTCAGGACATGACTACTGATTCAACGATCTGGCCGAGCATTTCTTCAGCCTCGGACAGGAAAGTTTCATCACGCGGGATCTGGAAGTGCCCGCAATCCAGCCATTCGCCGCCCATGCCCGGCTGACCCAGTTGCGCCGCCAGCTCCAGTGCCTCGGCTTCGCGACCCAAGGTCCACCAGCACGTCGGGTTGACGGCCAACGGCGCGCAGCGCTCAAGCTTGAGCGACAGCTGCTTGAGCCGGCGCGCCACGCTGAACACATGCGCCAGTTCATCGGCACCCAGTGCCACGTAAGTCGACGCCCCGCGCTCGGCACTCATGGCACGCTGGAACAGCGCACGCAGGTTGTGCGGCGTTTCTTCACCGTCGATGGACAAGCCCGGTGCGGCGTCCGGCAACGTCACCTGCAGGAAGTCGCGCAGGTCGGCTTGCCAGTCATCGACCGCCCCGGCGTCGACCGCTGCCGACGGCACGAAGCTATCGACCAGCCCGACAAACTTGACCTGTTGCCCGGCCTGCTCCAGTTGCGCGGCGATCAACATCGCCAGCGTACCGCCCAGCGACCAGCCCAGCAGGTGATACGGCCCGTGCGGCTGTTTCTGGCGAATCTGCGCCAGATACTCACTGGCCATTTCCTGCAGCGAGGTGTCGTTGAACGCCGGATCCAGCAGCATCCGCGACTGAATCGCCAACACCTGACGCCGACCGCTCAAACGGCGCGCCAGCGGCTCGTAGTCGAACACCGTGCCGAATCCGGCGTGGAGGCAGAACAGCGGCGCCACGCCCTTGACCTCGGCGTTCATCGCCAGCAACCCGGAGGCTTTTTCCGCCGTGCCCTGAACACTCGCTACCAGTTCGCCGATGCTCGGTTTCTGCATCAGATCGCGCAGTTTCAGGCTCAGGCCCTGAGCCTTGAGCGCGCGGCTGCGGGCCACCACTTGCAGGCTGAGGATCGAATCGCCACCCAGTTCGAAGAAATTGTCGGTGAGCCCGACCCGTTCGATTTTCAGCACTTCCTGCCAGATCTTCGCCAGGGCTTTTTCCAGCTCGGTGCGCGGCTCGACGTAGGCCAGACGCTGTTCGGCGTCCGGATTCGGCAAGGCCTTGCGGTCGAGCTTGCCGTTCGGCGTCAGCGGCATGCGCTCAAGTACCATCAAGTGTGCCGGCACCATGTAATCCGGCAAGCTGGCCTTGAGTTGCTCGCGCAGACGCTCGCCCAAACCGTCGGCCGGCGTGTCGGTAGCGGCCAGTACATAGCCGAGCAGTTGTTTGCCGCTGACACCCTCGCGGGCCACCACGGCGGCGTCACGCACGCCCGGCTGCTGCTTGAGGCGCGCTTCGATTTCACCCAGTTCGATGCGGAAACCACGGATCTTCACCTGATGGTCGATCCGCCCGAGGTAGTCGACGGTGCCGTCGGCACGCTGGCGCACCAGGTCGCCGGTGCGGTACAGGCGACTGCCGTCGGCGCTGAACGGGTTGGCAACGAAACGTTCGGCGGTGCCACCGGCGCGTCCCAGATAACCGCGCGCCAACGCACCCCCCAGGTACAACTCACCGGCAATGCCGGCCGGCAGCGGATTGAGGTCGCTGTCGAGCACATAACCCGTGCGCTCGCCAACCACGCTGCCGATCGGCGCATAGGCCGCGCCGCATTGATCGTCGACCGCGGCCTTCCAGATCAGCGGCGTGACCACCGTTTCGGTCGGGCCATAGCCGTTGATGATGTACTGCGGTTGCAGTGCGCGTTTGGCCAGTTCGAAACTCGCCACCGGCACCGCATCCCCGCCGAAGCAGTAGATCCGTACCGGCGGCGGATTGCCGTGCTGTTCGGCGTGTTCGGCCAGTTGCTGCAGGTACACCGGCGGGAATGCGGCCACGCTCACGCCATGCTGATGCAGGGCGTCAAAGGTTTGTTCGGCCGTCCACAGATTATCGTCGCGAATCAGCAAACGAGCGCCGTGTGTAAGGGTGGTCAGCCAGCGCTCATGCGCGCCGTCGAAGGCGAACGACATGAAGTGCAACTCGCAATCGGCCGCGCTCATTTCGTAACGCTGACCGATCGCCTGGCAGTGCATCGCCAGCGGCCCGTGCGCCACGCCGACACCTTTCGGCTGACCGGTGGAGCCGGAGGTGTAGATCACGTAGGCCAGGTTGCCCGGCTGCACCGCCACCTGCGGCGCCGAATCCGGCTGAGCACGCAGATCCAGCTGATCGAGTTCCAGCACCTGCAGGTTGGCCTGGGTCGGCAGCACCTGACGCAGACTCGAATCGCTGAGCAGCAAGGCGATGCCTGAATCGTGCATCAGATAACTCAAGCGCTCGCGCGGATAAGTCGCGTCCAGCGGCACATAGGCACCACCGGCCTTGAGCACCGCCAACAGCGCGACGATCATGTTTTCGCTGCGTGGCAGGGCCACACCGACCCGAACTTCCGGACCGACACCTTCGGCGATCAGCGCATGCGCCAGACGATTGGCCCGCGCGTCGATCTGACCGTAGCTGAAGGCTTGCTCATTGAAGATCACGGCGGTTTGTTCGGCCCGCTGCGCAGCCCACTCGGCAATGCGCTGATGTACCAGCGTGGTCTGCGTTTGCGCGACAACGTGCGGCGCAGGCGCGACGTGCCCGGTCGGCAGACCGATGCGTCCCAGCGCCTGCCCGGCGTCCTGAACCAGTGCGGTGAGCAGACCTTCCATGTTGCTGCGGATGCCCTCCACGGTCGCCAGATCAAAATGTTCGCGCAGGAACATGTACTCGATCACCAACCCGTCTTCGAGGGTGACCATCAGGTCCATCGGGAAGTTGGTCAGGCCCGAGTTGTTGATCTCGCCAAACGTCAGCGAATCATCGCGCCACTCGCGCAGCGCCTGATCGATCGGGTGGTTTTCGAACACAATGATGCTGTCGAACAGCGACTGCCCGGCACGCCCGCCCCAACGCTGGACGTCGGTCAGCGGGGTGTACTCGCGCTCGCGCATCTCCAGGTTGAAATCCTGCAACTCGCGCAACCAGGCGCCCACGGCCTGCTCGGCCGGCACGTCCTTGATCACTGGCAAGGTGTTGATGAACAGGCCCAGTATCGATTCCGAAGCCGGCAGGCTCGCCGGACGCCCCGCCACCGTGGCGCCGAACGCCACGCAACGCTGGCCGCTGTAACGGCTGAGCAGCACCAGCCACGCGCCTTGCACCAAGGTATTGAGGGTGACCTGCTGCGCCTGGGCAAAGGCTTTCAACTGTTCGGTGCGGGCCTCGCCCAGACGGCTGTACAGCGCCTGGTGACCGCGACCGCTGCCGGTACGCGTCACCGCGTCCGCCAGATAGGTCGGTTCGTCGAGCAGGCTCAGGTGCTGACGCCAGAAACCTTCGCTGGCGTTCGCGTCCTGCTGTTGCAGCCAGTTGATGTAACCGCGGTACGGCACCGCGTCGGCCAGTGGTCGTCCGGAATACTGGCTCAGCACCTCACCGATCAACTGCGAACTGCTCCAGCCGTCGATCAGAATGTGATGGTAGGTCCAGATCAACTGATAGCTGTGCTCGCCGACTTGCACCAGCGTCAGGCGTTGCAGCGGTGGCTGGTCAAGGTCGAAGCCCTTGGCCCGCTCGGCATCCGCCAGACCTTGCAAGGCTTCGGCCGAATGATCCCGCTCACGCCAGTCAAGCAGACTGAACGGCAACTGCGGATCGGCGAGTACGAATTGCAGCGGCTCGGCCATGTCCTGCCAAAGGAAACCGGTGCGCAAAATATCGTGACGACGGCTGACGCTTTCCCACGCGGCTTGCAGACGCAGCGGCTCAAGGCCCTGCACCGGAACGCTCAACTGGTTGACATACAGGTCCGATTCCGGCGAATTCAGGCCGAGGAACAGCATGCCCTGTTGCATCGGCGACAAGCGATAGAGCCCGTCCAGTTGCCCGGCCGGCAGTGGCAGTTGCGCGACTTGCGCCTCGCTCAAGCCGTGCAGCGGCAGGTCGATCAGCGCCGGCTCCGGCGCCACACGCCCCTCGGCAGCCTGCACGCACAGGGCCAGTTGCTGAATGGTCGGTTGCTGGAACAGGTCTTTCGGGCTCAGCTCCAGCCCTTGCTGACGGGCGCGACTGACCACCTGAATCGAGATGATCGAGTCGCCGCCCAAGGCAAAGAAACTGTCGTGAGTGCCGACCTGCTCAAGGCCCAACACGTCTTTCCAGATCTGCACCAGCGCCTGCTCAGTGGCATTCGCCGGTTCGACATGCAACTGCGCGGCGCTGAGTTCCAGTGCCGGCAGGCGCTTGCGATCGATCTTGCCGTTGGGGGTCAGCGGCAACTGCGCCAGCCACAGGCGATGGCTCGGCACCATGTAATCCGGCAGGGTTGCGCTCAACCACTTGCCGAGGCTTTGCTGCAGTTCGGCCTGTTGTTCGGCGTCGGCGTCGATGATCGCCGGATCGCTCGGCACCAGATAAGCAATCAGTTGCTGACTGCCCGACACTTCGCTGGCCACGACCACCGCCTCACGCACGGATGCATGCGCCAGCAGGCGTGCTTCGATTTCGCCCAGCTCGATACGCAAGCCGCGAATCTTCACCTGATGGTCGATCCGGCCCATGTACTCCAGCTCGCCCTCCTCGCGCTGACGAATCAGGTCGCCGGTGCGGTACAGGCGCTCGCCGTTGCCGCCGAAAGGATTCGGCACGAAGCGCTCGGCGGTCATCGCCGCACGCCCCAGATAACCGCGCGTGATGCCGGCGCCGGACAGGTACAGCTCGGCCGAAACGCCCTGCGGCACCGCGTGCAGATCGGCATCCAGCAGATGGCTGGCGCTGTGATCAAGGGCACGCCCGATCCGCGCCTGACCGCCAGCACTGCGGCGGGTCCAGGTCGAATAAGTGGTGTCTTCCGACGGGCCATACAGGTCGTAAACGTGTTCGACCGTCGATTGCTGATACAGCGCATCGACCAAGGCTTGCTTCAGCGGCTCACCCGCCAGATTGATGATGCGCACGCTCGGTGGAATCTGCCCGGCACGCTGCAGCGCGGCAATCGCCGACGGCACAGTGTTGATCAAACGAACTTGATCGCGGGCCGGCAAGTGCGGCAGCTCCAAGGCATTACGGGCGATGATCAGCGAGCCACCGTTAGCCAGAGTGACAAACAGCTCCCACACCGACAGGTCGAAGCACACCGACGTCGAGGCCAACACGCCTTGAATGTCCTCGCGGCGGTAGACCTTGGCCGACCAGTCGATCAGCGCCATGACGTTGCGATGGGCAATCGCCACGCCTTTCGGTTTGCCTGTGGAACCGGAGGTGTAGATCACGTAGGCGAGGTTATCCGGCTGCACCGCAGTCTGTGGTGCAACAGCCGAATAGCCGCTTAGCGAAACCTGATCCATCAGCAGCACTTGGGTATTGCCCGGCACGCTCAGGGTCGCGGCAACGGCCCGCTCAGTCAGCAACACCCGCGCCCGACTGTCTTCGAGCATGTAAGCCACGCGATCCGCCGGGTAGTCCGGGTCCAGCGGCACGTAAGCGCCACCAGCCTTGAGCACCGCGAGCAAGGCAACCAGCAACTGCTCGGAACGCGGCATTGCCACGCCCACGCGCACTTCCGGGCCGACACCCAACTCAAGCAGTTTGTGCGCCAGACGATTGGCCTGCGCGTCCAGCTCGGCATAGGTTAGTTGCGTATGGGCGAAGGTCACCGCCAAGGCATCCGGGGTCGCCGCCACTTGATGGGCGATGGCTTGATGGATGCACCGCTCGGTAACGAAATCGCCGTTCACCGGCGGGCTGTGCTCGATAAGGTTCAGCTCGCTGAGCGAACGCTGCCCCGACTCGCTCATCTGCCCGAGCAAACGCTGCAGATACCCGGCCATTTGCACCACGCTGTGCGCGGCAAAGCTTTCGCACTGGTAGCTGAAGTGCATCGACAATTCGTCGCTCAAGTGCACCAGCAGTGTCAGCGGGTAGTTGGTCTGCTCATGATTGTGGATTTCACCGAAGCGCAGTTCTTGTGGTGCGCCCTGCGCCAGCGCCTCGGACACCGGGTAGTTCTCGAACACCAGAATGTTGTCGAACAGCGCCTCACCGTTGCGCTCGGCCCAACGCTGAATATCGAACAGTGGGGTGTGTTCATGTTCACGCAAGGCCAGGTTCTGCGCCTGCACGCTCTGCAACCATTCGCCAACGCTCGATGAGGACTGCGGGCTGGCGATGACCGGCAAGGTGTTGATGAACAGACCAATCTGCTGCTCGACCCCTTTGAGTTCAGCCGGACGCCCCGCCACCGTGGCGCCGAACGCCACACACGACTGACCGGTCAGGCGCTGCAACAGCAGCAGCCAGGCCGCCTGAATCAGCGTGTTGAGGGTGACTTTCTGCTGGCGCGCGAACTCGCCCAGACGCCGCGTCTGTTCAGCGTCGAGCACGCAGAAATGTTCGCCATGACCGTCACGCGGTGCATCGCCGCGCTGCGCCTGCAGCGCTTGCGCGAGCAAGGTCGGCGCTTGCAAGTCAGCCAGTTGCGCGGTCCAGTAACGTTCGCTGGCCTGCACGTCCTGGCGCTGCAGCCATTCGATGTAATCGCGATAACGCCCGGCCAGTGGCGGTTGGGCAACCCCGCTGTAGCGTTGCAGGACTTCGCCGAGCAACTGCGAGTTGCTCCAGCCGTCCATCAGGATGTGGTGGTTGGTGTAGATCAAATGGCAACGCTGCTCGTCCAGACGCACCACGACCATACGCAACAGCGGCCCCTGGCTCAGGTCGAAACCTTGCGCCTGTTCGGCTGCGGCCAGCGCATTCAGATCGCTCTGACAATCGTCGCGATCACGCCAGTCGAGGACGCGGAACGGCATGTCCAGTTGCTTGTGCACCACCTGCACTGGACGCGCCAGTTCACCCTGCCAGACAAAGCTGCTGCGCAGGATGTCGTGATTGTCCACCGCCGCTTGCCAGGCCTGCTGAAAGCGTTGCGGGTCGAGGCCTTCGACATCGAGCCGGACCTGGTTGATGTAATCGCCAGTGGCCTGCTCGTAGAGGCTGTGGAACAACATGCCCTGCTGCATCGCCGACAGCGGATACACATCGGCGACCTGGCGTGGCGCCAGCGGTAACTGGTCGAGCTGCGCCTGCGTCAGGCCGGCCAGCGGGAAGTCCGACGGGGTCAGGCCTTCGACGCCCGGGGTCAGGCAATGGCCGATCAACGCTGCGAGTTCTGCGGCGTAATCTGCGGCCAGGGCTTCGATCACCGCGCTGTCAAAAACGCTCGCGGCTGAACGTCCAGCCCACCCGCAGCTCGCCGCCATACACTTGACCGTTGAGGGTCAACCAGTTGCCCAGCGGCGCCTCCGGGCTCTGATCAAGGCCGGCGTTGTCCGGCGACGGCACGAACAGCGCAGCGTCATCGCCGGCGAAACTGCCGTCGAACTGCCCGAGGTAGTTGAAGGTGATGCGCGGGCTCGGCAAGGCCTGCAGGCGCTGCTGCGCTCCGGCATCACCGAGGTAACGCAAGGCACCGAAACCGATGCCCTTGTTGGGGATCGAGCGCAGTTGTTCCTTGATCTGCTTGATCGACTCGTCAAGCGTGTCTGCCGGCGTCAGGCGCACCGGGAACAGGCTGGTGAACCAGCCCACCGTGCGGGTCAGATCGACGCCGTCGAACAGTGCTTCGCGACCATGGCCTTCGAGCTGGATCAGCGTCGACGCCTGCCCGCTCCAGCGGCCGATGACCCGCGCCAATGCCGTCAGCAACAGATCGTTGACCTGGGTGCGGTACGCCGCCGGGGCCTCTTGCAGCAGTTGCCGGGTCAGCTCGGTGCCGAGGCGGGTTTGTACGGTCTGGGCCAGACGATTGTCCTGGCTGGCATCAACGCGCTTGCACGGCAGATCGGTGCTCACATCGCTCAGGCAGGCCTGCCAATAATCCAGTTCGGCCTGCAACGCCGGGCTGTTGGCGTAGCGCTGCAAGTGCTCGCCCCAGTCCTTGAAGGCACTGGTCCGGGACGGCAGGCTCAACGGCTGATCGTTGAGCAGCTGCTGATAAGCGTTTTGCAGGTCCTCCAGCAGAATCCGCCACGACACGCCGTCCACCGCCAGGTGATGAATCACCAACTGCAACCGCTGCGTGCCATCGGCCAGAGTCGCCAGCACCGCACGCAGCAACGGCCCGTGTTGCAGATCGAGGCTGCGCTGGGCGCGATTACCCAAGGCTTCAAGGGCGGCGGCATCCGCGACGTCTTCCTGCCAAAGCAGGTTCTGTGGCAGCGCTTCGACCGCGCGGTGCTCGGCCTGCCACACGCCATCGTGCTGGGTGAAGCTCAGGCGCAAGGCATCGTGATGAGCCACCAGGGCGCGCAACACTTGCTCGATTTTCTCAGCGTCCAGCGTCTGCCGCAGTTGCAGCAGCACCGACTGGTTCCAGTGATGACGCTGCGGAATTTCGTCGGCGAAAAATTGCTGCTGGATCGGCAGCAACAACGCTGCACCGCTCGCGGCTCGCTGATCAATGCTCGATTCGTCGCCACCCCACTGCGCGACCAGCGCCAGACGCTGCACGGTCTGGTGCTGGAACAGGTCTTTGGGATTGAGGCGAATGCCGGCCTGACGGGCGCGACTGACCACCTGAATCGAGATGATCGAGTCGCCGCCCAATTCGAAGAAATTGTCGTGGATGCCGACTTGCGGCAGCTTCAGCACGTCCTGCCAGATCGCGACCAGCCCCTGCTCCATCGCGCTTTGCGGCGCCTGATAGGCCTGCTGCGCCTGGCTGGCGTCGGGTGACGGCAAGGCGTTGCGATTGAGTTTGCCGTTGGCGGTCAACGGCAATTGTGCCAGCAGCAACAGGTGCGCCGGAACCATGTGAGCCGGCAGATTGGCCTTGAGTTCGGCGCGCACGCTGTCGCGCCACAGCGCCTGTTCGGCCGGGCTCGCGTCGAGCAGCGCGGCGTCGTCTGGCACCAGATACGCCACCAGTTGCTGACCGCTGAGGCCCGGTTGCGCCAGCACCACGGCCTGGCGCACGGCAGCCTGTTCCAGCAGTTGCGCTTCGATCTCGCCGAGCTCGATACGGAAACCGCGAATCTTCACCTGATGGTCGATGCGCCCGATGTACTCGATCACACCGTCGGCGCGGTAGCGCGCCAGGTCACCGGTACGGTACAGACGCCCGCCATCGGCGACGAACGGGTCGGGAATAAAGCGCAGGCTGGTCAGGTCCGCGCGGTTCAGGTAACCACGAGCCAGGCCGGCACGACCGACGTACAGCTCACCGATGCAACCTTTGGCGACCGGGTTCAGATCTCCGTCGAGCAAGTACCAGGACAGGTCCGGGATCGGCTCGCCGATCGGACTGCTGGCGTCACGCTGCAAGTCAGCCAGCGTAATCGGCCGGTAGGTCACGTGCACGGTGGTTTCGGTGATGCCGTACATGTTGATCAGTTGCGGTGCCTGATCGCCGAAACGCTCGAACCACGGACGCAGGCTCTTGACCTCCAGCGCCTCGCCGCCGAACACCACGTAACGCAGCGCCAGTGCTTGCGCCGCGTGCTCCGGGGCGCAGGCCACTTGCATCAATTGCTTGAACGCCGACGGCGTCTGGTTGAGCACGGTGACGCCTTCGCGGCAGAGCAAGGCGAAGAAATCTTCCGGCGAGCGACTGACCTCATAAGGCACCACCAGCAGTTTGCCGCCGTACAGCAGTGCCCCGAAAATCTCCCACACCGAGAAATCGAAAGCGTAGGAATGGAACAGGCTCCAGACATCCGTGGCGTCGAAACCGAACCACGCATCAGTGGCCTCGAACAGGCGCAGCACGTTGCGATGGGCCAGCAACGTGCCCTTCGGCTGCCCGGTGGAGCCGGAGGTGTAGATCACGTAAGCTAGGTTGTCCGGGCTCATGCGTACGTGCGGATTGCTGTCGCTGTAGCCTTCCAGACCGTCACGTTCCTGATCGAGCATCAGGCTGCGCAGCGAATCGGGTACTGGCAGACGTCCCAGCAGATGACTCTGGGTCAGCAGCAAGGCGATGCCGCTGTCGCCGATCATGTAGCTCAGGCGTTCTTCCGGGTAGGTCGGGTCCAGCGGCACATAGGCGCCGCCGGCCTTGAGAATCGCCAACAGGCCGACCAGCATGTCGAGGCTGCGCTCCACCGCCAGACCGACGCGCACGTCCGGGCCGACACCGCTGGCAATCAGCTTGTGGGCCAACTGGTTGGCGCGGCTGTTCAGCTCGCCGTAGCTCAGGGACTGCCCGGCACAGCTCACGGCAATCGCTTGCGGGGGCGCGGGCGGCTTGTTGTTTCGATCCGCTGATGCAGGCACTGCTCGCTCGGGAAATCGCGGATGGCCGGGTTCCACTGCTGCAAGGTTGCCGCGTGTTCGGCGGCGTCATGCAGCGGCAGTTCGGCGATGCGCTGAGCGCAGTCGGCGACGATGCCTTGCAGCAGACGGGTCCAGTGTTGCGCCAGGCGTTCGATGGTCTCGACGTCGAACAGGTCGGTGGCATAGGTCAGCTCGGCCCAGACGTTGTCGCTCGATTCAAAGGTGTTCAGGGTCAGGTCGAACTGCGCGGTACTGGACGCCCAGGACAAGCCTTCAATCGCCAGCTTTGGCAGACGTGTGGCGCCCTGCGCCTGACGCACCTGGCTCTGGTGGTTGTGCATCACCTGGAACAGCGGGCTGTGGCTGAGGCTGCGATCCGGTTGCAGCGCATCGACCAGTTGCTCGAACGGCAGATCCTGATGCGCTTGCGCACCCAGCACCGTATTTTTCACTTGCTGCAGCAGGCTGCGGAACGTCTGCCGACTGTCGAACTCGGCCTTCAGAACCTGGGTGTTGACGAAGAAACCGATCAGGCCTTCGGTCTCGACCCGGTTGCGGTTGGCCACCGGCACTCCGACGCGGATATCGGCCTGACCGCTGTAGCGATGCAGCAAGGTCTGGAACGACGCCAGCAACAGCGCAAACAGCGTAACGTTCTCGCGCTGCGCCAGTTGCTTGAGCGCGGTGGCCAGTTCGCGGCTCAGCGGGATCTCGCGACGGGCGCCACGATAGCTCTGCTCGGCTGGACGCGGACGGTCGGTCGGCAACTCCAGCAGCGGTTGATCGCCAGCGCCGAGTTGTGCGGTCCAGTAGCTCAATTGACGCTCGCGTTCACCGGCGTCCATCCACTGTTTCTGCCACACGGCGTAGTCGGCGTATTGCACCGGCAGCGCCGGCAATTGCACGCGCTGGCCCTGGCTGTGGGCGGCATACAACGCCACCAGCTCATCGACCATGACATTCATCGACCAGCCATCGGCAACGATGTGATGCAGGGTGATGACCAGCGCGTGGTCATCGGCGGCCAGGCGCAGCAGTTTGACCCGCAACAACGGGCCTTGCTGCAGATTGAACAGGTGCAGGGTTTCGGCGGCGACCAGCGCTTGCAGCGCATCCTCGTCGAGATCCGCCGCCACGTCCTGCACCTGCAGATCGAGCGTGCCGTGAGCCTGGATCACTTGCAGGGTCTGGCCCTGCTGTTCGACAAAGCAGGTGCGCAGCGATTCATGGCGTTCGATCAGCGCGTCGAAGCTGCGCTGCAACGCCGGCAGATCCAGCTCACCGCGCAGACGCAACGCCGCCGGCACGTGATAAGCGGTGCTGGTCGGTTGCAGTTGCCAGAGGAACCATTGACGTTCCTGGGCATAGGACAGCGCCAGCGGTTGCTGGCGGGGCAAGGCAACAATCGGCGGCTCCCGATGCGCCTGATCGACACCCAGCGCGGCGACAAAATCTTCCAGCGTGCTGTGTTCGAACAACGTGCGCAGCGGCACCTGCACGTTCAGCGCCTGACGGACGCGCGAGACCACTTGCGTGACCAGCAACGAGTGCCCGCCCAGTTCGAAGAAGTTGTCGCTCAAGCCCACGCGATCAAGCTTGAGTACCGCTTGCCAGATCTCGGCGACACTGTGTTGAGTGGCGGTTTGCGGGGCGATGTAAGTCGATTGCAACTGGCTGGCGTCAGGTGCTGGCAAGGCTTTGCGGTCGACTTTGCCGTTCGGCGTCAGTGGCAGTTGCGCGAGGAACAACAGGTGCGCCGGCACCATGTATTCCGGCAGTTCGGCCTTGAGGCTGGCTTTCAATGCAGCACGCAGTTCGCCTTCATCAATATTGTCGGCGGTCGGCACCACATAGCCGACCAGTTGCGGGCCGGTCGGGCCGTCCTGAGCGACTACGACGGTTTCGCGCACGCTGTCGAGGGCGAGCAAACGCGCTTCGATCTCACCGAGTTCAATCCGGAAACCACGGATTTTCACCTGATGGTCAATCCGCCCGATGTACTCGATCACGCCTTCGGCGCGGTAACGGGTCAGATCGCCGGTGCGGTACAGGCGCGCGCCGGTTGTCGAAAAGGGATCCGGGACAAAGCGTTCGGCAGTCAGGCTCGGGCGCTGGAAGTAACCACGAGCGAGGCCGTCGCCGCCGATCAGCAATTCCCCCGGGGCGCCGAGCGGATTGAGCTCAAGGTCGCTGCCGAGGATGTACAACGCGGTGTTGTCGATCGGCGTGCCGAGGAATGGACGGCTATTGTCCGCACTCAAGGCGTGCTGCGCCGACCAGATAGTGGTTTCGGTCGGGCCGTAGAGGTTCCACACCCTCGGCGTCAGCGCGAGCATGCGTTGCGCCAGTTCCTGCGGCAGCGCTTCACCGCCACAGAGGAACGTGCGGCCCGAAAGGATGGGCGCCTGTTGGTTGTCCAGCAGCATGCGCCAGGTCGAAGGCGTGGCTTGCAGCGTCGTCACGGCGTGACGCTCGATCAGTTCGAGCACCGCTTGCGGGTCTTGATGCACGTCCTTGCCGGTCAGCACCACACAGGCGCCGGCCAGCAATGGAGCGTAGATTTCCAGGCCGAAAATATCGAACGAGAAGGTGGTCAGCGACAGCACGCGATCCGTGGCCACGATGCCCGGCTGCTTGATCATGCTCGCGACAAAGTTGCTCAGCGCCGCGTGGCGCACCATCACGCCTTTAGGTTTGCCGGTGGAACCGGAGGTGTAAATCGTGTAGGCCAGATGCTCGCCATTGACTGCAACGTCCGGCGCGCTCTGTGGATAAGCCGCCAGCCACTCGCGAGGTTGATCCAGCAGCAGCGTTTGCACGCCCGGCGGGATCGGCAACTGCGCCTGCAAATGGCTTTGGGTCAGCAGCAATGGCAGGCCGCTGTCCTCGATCATGTAGGCCAGGCGATCCTGTGGATACGCAGGGTCCAGCGGCACATAAGCGCCGCCGGCCTTGAGGATCGCCAGCAGGCCGACGAGCATTTCCACGCTGCGCTCGACGGCGATACCGACCAATTGATCCGGGCCGACACCGGCCTCGATCAGCTTGTGCGCCAGTTGACTGGAGCGGGCATCCAGCTCGGCGTAGCTCAGCACGTGTTCGCCGATGATCAGTGCAGTGGCTTGCGGCGTTTGCTGCGCACGTCGGGAGAAATCCTGCTGCACGCATTCGGCTTGCGTGCTGCGGTCAGCGATGCGCAGCCAATCCTGCAACAGCACGCCGTGTTCGGCGCTTTCCAGCAACGGCAATTCGCCGACCCGCTGGCTCGGTGCGGCGACGATGCCGCGCAGCAAGTTCTGCCAGTGACGCGCCAGGCGCTCGACGGTTTCAGCTTTGAACAGATCAGTGGCGTAGATCAGCTCGGCGGCAAAGCCGTCGCTGGACTCGTAGGTATTCAGCGTCAGATCGAACTGCGCGGTGCGCCCTTCCCACTGCACATCTTCAACACTCAGTTGCGGCAACTGCGCCGCGCTGCGGCCTTGGTCTCGGCTGGTCTGGTGGTTGAACATCACCTGGAACACCGGGCTGTGGCTCAGGCTGCGTTCCGGTTGCAAGGCTTCGATCAGTTGCTCGAACGGCAGATCCTGATGCGCCTGCGCAGCCATCGCCGCCTGTTTGACCTGAGCCAGCAACTGGTTGAACGGCAATTGCCCGCTGACTTCGGCATTCAGCACCTGCGTGTTGACGAAGAAGCCGATCAGGCCTTCAGTCTCGACCCGGTTACGGTTGGCGGTCGGCACCCCGACGCGAATCTGCGCCTGACCGCTGTAGCGATGCAGCAGCGCCTGAAACGACGCCAGCAGCAGCATGAACAGGCTCGCACCTTCGCGCTGCGCCAGCTGTTTGAGGGCATTACCGAGGTCTGCCGGCAGGTTCAGTTCCAGCCGCGCACCGTGCAGGCTTTGCACGGCCGGACGCGGGAAATCGATCGGCAGCTCCAGCACCGGCTGCTCACCGCCCAGGGTCTTGACCCAGTAGGCCAACTGGCGCTCACGCTCGCCCGCTTCCAGCCAGTGGCGCTGCCAGATCGCGTAGTCGGCGTACTGTATTTCCAGTTCCGGCAGGCTCAGCGGCTGCCCGGCGGTGTCGGCGGCGTAATGCTGGATCAGCTCGTTGACCAGGACTTTGATCGACCAGCCATCGGCGATGATGTGGTGCTGGATCAGCACCAGCACATGGTCGTCTTCCGCCACTTTCAGCAGCGCCACCCGCAGCAGCGGGCCCTGCTGCAAATTGAACGGGCGTGCGGTTTCGCTCTCGACGAAGGCCTTGATCGCGGCGTCTTCCCCGGCGGCGTCGAGGCCCTCCGGCAATGGCGTCAGGCTGATGCTCAGCGGCAGCGGCGGATGAATCACCTGGCAAAAGCTTTCACCCTGTTCGGCAAAAGTGGTGCGCAGGCTTTCATGGCGCGCCGCCACGGCGTTGAAGCTGCGCTCCAGCGCTGCCACATCCAGCCGGCCCTTGAGGCGCAGGGCGCTGGGGATGTGATACGCGGTGCTGTGCGGGTCCATTTGCCAGAGGAACAGTTGACGTTCCTGAGCATACGACAGAGGAATCGCCGCAAACCCGGAACGTGTTTCCGGGATCGGCAGGTTGGCCGGAGAGACGCCCTCTTCGAGCATCTTTTCCAGGTACAGCTTACGTTTGTCCAGCGGCAGAGTGATAAAGCGCTTGGCTACCCTCAAAGCAACACTCTTGTCCATCAGACTTCCTCCATATCGTCAAGCAGGGCTTCCAGCTTGCTCAGTTTCTGTTCGTTGATTGCCCCGCCTCCTGTATCGAGTCGAGCGACAAAATCGCTCAGGACGGGGTGCTGGAATAACAGTTGCGGGGTCAGCGTCAGGCCCAGTTCCAGAGCCATGCGCGACACCACGTTGACCGCCAGCAGCGAGTGCCCGCCGAGTTCGAAGAAGTGATCGTTCAGACCGATGCGTTGCACTTCGAGCACTTGCTGCCAGATCGCCGCGACCTGTTGCTCAAGCTCACTGTGCGGCGCGACATACGCGGCCTGCATCTGGCTGGCATCGACCGCCGGCAGGGCCTTGCGGTCGAGTTTGCCGTTGGGGGTCAGTGGCAACTGCTCAAGGAACAGCAGGTGCGCGGGAATCATGTAGTCAGGTAACGAAGACTTGAGGCCAGTCTTTAGTCCCTCGCGCAGTTGCCGCTGCGCGTCCCCGTCGTGCATCTCCAGTTGCGGGGCGACCACATACGCCACCAGTTGCGCCCCGCTGTCGCTGTCGACGGCCAGCACCGCCGCTTCGCTGACTGCCGGTTGTGCGAGCAATCGCGCCTCGATCTCCCCCAGTTCGATGCGGAATCCACGAATTTTCACCTGATGGTCGATCCGGCCCATGTACTCCAGCTCGCCCTCCTCGCGCTGACGAATCAGGTCGCCGGTGCGGTACAGGCGCTCGCCGTTGCCGACGAAAGGATTCGGCACGAAGCGCTCGGCGGTCATCGCCGCACGCCCCAGATAACCGCGCGTGATGCCGGCGCCGGACAGGTACAGCTCGGCCGAAACCCCTTGCGGCACCGCGTGCAGATCGGCATCCAGCAAATGGCTGGCACTGTGCTCGAGCGCGCGCCCGATCCGTGCCTGACCACCGGCGCTGCGGCAGGTCCAGGTCGAGTAAGTGGTGTCTTCCGACGGGCCGTACAGGTCGTAAACGTGTTCGACCGTCGGCTGCTGATATAGCGCCTCCACCAGCGCTTGCTTCAGCGGTTCACCCGCCAGATTGATGATGCGCACGCTCGGCGGAATCTGCCCCGCGCGTTGCAGTGCGGCAATCGCCGACGGCACAGTGTTGATCAAACGAACTTGATCGCGGGTCGGCAAGTGCGGCAGCTCCAAGGCATTACGGGCGATGATCAGCGAGCCACCGTTAGCCAGAGTGACAAACAGCTCCCACACCGACAGGTCGAAGCACACCGACGTCGAGGCCAACACGCCTTGAATGTCGTTACGGCTGTAGACCTTGGCCGACCAGTCGATCAGCGCCATGACGTTGCGATGGGCAATTGCTACGCCTTTGGGTTTGCCGGTGGAGCCGGAGGTGTAGATCACGTAGGCGAGGTTGTCCGGCTGCACCGCCGTCTGTGGCGCAACAGCCGAATAGCCGCTCAGCGACAACTGATCCAACAGCAGCACTTGCGTATCGCCCGGTACGCTCAGCGTCGCGGCAACCGCCTGCTCGGTGAGCAACACCCGCGCCCGACTGTCTTCGAGCATGTAAGCCACGCGATCCGCCGGGTAATCCGGGTCCAGCGGCACATACGCACCGCCAGACTTGAGCACCGCGAGCAAGGCGACCAGCAACTGCTCGGAACGCGGCATGGCCACGCCCACGCGCACTTCCGGGCCGACGCCCAACTCAAGCAGTTTGTGCGCCAGACGATTGGCCTGCGCGTCCAGCTCGGCATAGGTTAGTTGCGTATGGGCGAAGGTCACCGCCAAGGCATCCGGGGTCGCCGCCACCTGACGGGCGATGGCTTGATGGATGCACTGCTCGGTAACGAAATCGCTGTTCACCGGCGGGCGGTGTTCGATCAGGTTCAGTTCGCTGAGCGTGCGTTCGCCGCCATCCGCCATCTGGCTCAGCAGACGCTGCAGATGCGCGCCCAACTGCGCCACGCTGGCTGCCGCGAAGCTGTCGCGCTGATAACTGAAATGCACCGACAGTTGCGCGCCCATGTTCACCAGCAGGGTCAGCGGGTAGTTGGTCTGCTCCTGATTGGCCACCGCGCCGAAGCGCAGACCTTGCGGCGCACCGCGTTCCAGCGCCTCGCCAATCGGGTAGTTCTCGAACACCATCAGGCTGTCGAACAGCGCGTCACCGCCCTGCCCGGCCCAGCGCTGAATGTCCGCCAGCGGCGTGTGTTCGAACTCGCGTGAGGCGAGGTTCTGCGCCTGCACCGCTTGCAGCCAGGCGATCACGCTCTGCTGCGCGGACGGCGCAGCGATCACCGGCAGCGTGTTGATGAACAGGCCGATCTGCGCTTCGGCCCCCGGCAGATCCGCCGGACGCCCGGCGACGGTGGCGCCGAACGCCACGCAATCCTTGCCGGTGTAGCGCTGCAACAGCAGCAGCCACGCCGCTTGCACCACGGTGTTGACGGTGACTTTCGCGGCCCGGGCAAACTCGCCCAGGCGCTGGCTCAGCTCAGCGTCGAGCACCTGGTAATGATCGCCGTAACCCACGCTCGGCAAACCGGCCTGCGGCCGTGCGATGGCATTGGCCAGGCGCGTCGGTTCCTGCAGATTGCCCAGCGTCGCCAGCCAGTAAGCTTCAGCCGCCGCGCCATCCTGACGCTGCAGCCAGGCGATGTAATCGCGATAGCGACCCGCACCACGGGCGACCGCTTCGCCGCTGTAGTGCTGCAACACTTCGCCGAGCAACTGCGCGCTGCTCCAGCCGTCCATCAGGATGTGATGGTTGGTGTAGATCAGGTGATAACGCTCGGCTGCGGTGCGCACCAGCACCAGGCGCATCAGCGGTGCACAGCTCAGGTCCAGACCCAGTGCGCGCTCCTCATCGGCGAGGGTTTGCAGCGCTGCCTCCAGATCAGTCCTGTCGTGCCAGTCGAGTACGCTGAACGGCACCTCGACCTGACGCTGCACCACTTGCACCGGTTGCGGCAGATCGCCTTGCCAGAAGAAGCCGCTGCGCAGGATGTCGTGGGCATCTACCGCCGCCTGCCACGCTGCGCGGAAGCGTTGCGGGTCGACACCGTCGACGTCCAGGCGCATCTGGTTGATGTAGTCGCCATTGCCGTGTTCGAGCAAGGTGTGGAACAGCATGCCCTGCTGCATCGGCGACAGCGGATAGATGTCGTCGATGCCTTGCGGCTCCAGTACCAGCGCGTCGAGTTGCGCTTGCGACAGTTGCGCCAACGGGAAGTCCGACGGCGTCACACCACGGTTGGCAGTGTCGCAGCAGTGGCTGATCAGCGCGGTCAGTTCCTGCACATAGTCGTCGGCCAGACGCTGGATGGTGGCGGTGTCGAACATCGCGCCGCTGTAGGTCCAGCTCAGGTCAAGCTCGCCGCCGAACACCTTGCTGTTGAGCGCCAGCGGATTGCCCAGCGGCCCTTGCAGGTTGACCTCGGCGCCGCCGGACTCGCTGGTCGGCACGAACAGAGCATCGCTGGCGGCATCGAAGCTACCGTCGAACTGGCCAAGGTAGTTGAAGGTCAGGCGCGGCGCCGGCAAGGCTTGCAGGGCGGTACGTGTCGGCTCATCACCGAGGTGCGCGAGTGCGCCGAAGCCGATGCCCTTGTGGGGGATCGCCCGCAGCTGTTCCTTGATCTGCTTGAGCGACGCGCCGAGCTCGGCGGCAGGTGCCAGGCGTGCCGGGAATACGCTGGTGAACCAGCCCACGGTGCGGGTCAGATCGATGTGTTCGAACAGGTCTTCGCGACCATGGCCCTCAAGCAACACCAACGCGTTGTCTTCCCCGGTCCAGCGCACCAGCACCCGCACCAGCGCGGTCAGCAACAGGTCGTTGACCTGGGTGCGATAGGCCGCCGGGGCTTCCTGCAACAACTGACGGGTCAGGGTCTGATCGAGTTTGCGGCGCAGGGTCAGCGCCTGATCGTGTTGCTGCCCACCGTTCGGATGGTCGTAAGGCAAAGCCGCCGAAGCGCCGTGCAACTGCTGCTGCCAGAAGCCCAGTTCGGCCTGTAACGCAGGGGTTTTGGCGTAGTCCTGCAACGCCGCCGCCCAGGCCTTGAGCGCACTGGTCTTGGCCGGCAACTGCACGGCGTGACCGGCGACAATCTGCCGGTAAGCACGTTGCAGGTCTTCGAACATAATCCGCCACGACACGCCATCGACCACCAGGTGATGAACGATCAGCAGCAGGCGCTGACTGCCATCAGCCAGGTTCGCCAGCACCGCGCGGATCAGCGAACCACCACTCAGTTGCAGACTGCGCTGGGCCTTGTCGCCCAGTGCCTCAAGGGCGGCGAGATCAGCGACCTCGACTTGCCAGAGAATGGTTTCCCCCGCTTGCGTAGCAACGTCGCGGTAATGCGCCGACCAGCCCGTGGCCTGCTCAACAAAGTCCAGACGCAAACTGTCGTGCTGCACCACCAACGCATCCAGCGCCTGCTCCAGTACCTGAGCATCCAGTGCCTGCGTCGGCTTGAGCATCACCGACTGGTTCCAGTGGTGACGGTCGGGAATCGCTTCGGCGAAGAATGCCTGATGAATCGGCAGCAGCGCGGTTTCGCCGGTTTGCGCATGCTGATCGATGGGCTGCACCGCTTCGCCGGTCTGCGCGACTGTGGCCAGGGCCTGAATGGTCTGGTGCTGGAACAGGTCTTTGGGGCTGAAGCGAATCCCGGCCCGCCGCGCCCGGCTGACCACTTGAATCGAGATGATCGAGTCGCCACCCAGTTCGAAGAAGTTGTCGCTGACGCCGACCTGCTCAAGCTTGAGCACGTCCTGCCAGATCGCCGCCAGTTGCTGCTCCAGCGCGCTCTGTGGGGCGACATAGGTTTGTTGCAGTTGGCTGACATCCGGTTTCGGCAGGTTCTTGCGATCGAGCTTGCCGTTCGGCGTCAGCGGCATGCGCTCAAGACGCAGGACATACGCCGGCACCATGTGCGCCGGCAGGCTGGCCTTGAGCTGCGCGCGCAGGTGGTCGGTGAAGTCGGCACGGGCCGAATCACCGACCACGTAGGCCACCAGACGCTTGCCACTGCCGGCGCTGCCTTCCTGCGCCACGACCACCGCTTCACGCACGCCGTCGAGGGCTTGCAGCGCCGCTTCGACTTCGCCCAGTTCGATACGGAACCCGCGAATCTTCACCTGATTGTCGATGCGATCCAGATAGTCGAACGTGCCGTCGACACGCTGGCGCACCAGGTCACCGGTGCGATACAGCAAGCCGCCATTTGCGCTGAACGGGTCAGCGACAAAACGCTCGGCGGTCAGCCCCGGACGATTCAGATACCCCCGCGCCAACCCGGTGCCACCGAGGTACAACTCCCCGGCCATGCCTTGCGGCAACAGGTTCAGATCGGCATCGAGCACATAGGCACTGCGGTCGCCGATCCGGCTGCCGATCGGTGCGTAAGCAGCGCCGCATGGCTCTTCAGGGCCAGCCTTCCAGATCAACGGGGTGACCACGGTTTCGGTCGGGCCGTAGCCATTGATGATGTAGTCCGGATCGAGCGCGCGTTTGACCCGCTCGAAACTGGCGTTCGGCACCGCATCGCCACCGAAGCAATAGATCCGCACCTTCGGCGGGTGGCCGACACGCTCGGCGTGTTCGGCCAGTTGTTGCAGGTACACCGGCGGGAACGCGACCACGCTCACGCCGTGTTCGATCATCGCGTTGTAAGTCTGCTCCGGCGTCCACAGCGTGTCGTCGCGAATCAGCAGCGAAGCCCCGTGGGTCAGGCTGGTCAGCCAGCGTTCGTGGGCGCCGTCGAAGGCGAACGACATGAAGTGGAATTCGCAGTCGCTGTCGCGCATTTCGTAGCGCTGACCAATGGCCTGGCAATGCATCGCCAATGGGCCGTGAGCAACGCTGACGCCTTTCGGATTGCCGGTGGAACCGGAGGTGTAGATCACGTACGCGAGGTTATGCGGATCGACTGCGACCTGTGGCGCCGTGCTCGGCAACTCGTGCAGGTCGAGACGATCCAGCTCCAGCAACGGCACCGATTCGCCGACCGGCAATTGCGCCGACACCGACGAATCGCTGATCAGCAGCGCCAGCCCTGAATCCTCGATCAGATAGGCCAGTCGTTCACGCGGGTAACTGGTGTCCAGCGGCACATAGGCACCGCCGGCCTTGAGCACCGCCAACAGCGCGACGATCACCGCCTCGCTGCGCGGCAGGGCTACACCCACCCGGGTCTCGGCGCCGACGCCACGGGCGATCAGCGCGTGGGCCAGTTGATTGGCACGCTGCTCGATCTCGCCATAACTGAAGTGCTGACCGTTGAAGATCACCGCGGTGCGCTGCGGACGCTCAACCGCCAGCGCAGCAATGCGCTGATGCACAGCGATGTCCAACGGGTAAGGCTGCGGCTGGTTTTCGGCTTGCTGGCGGGCATGCTCTTGCGCACTGGCCAGAGCGATTTCGCCAAGGTTGCGCTCGGCCGACACGGTAAATTGCTCAAGCAATTGCAGCAGGTGGGCACTGATGCCTTCGATCACCTCACCGGCAAACTGGCTGCGGTCGAAGCTGTAGTGCAACGCCAGTTGCTGACCGAGGGTGACCGCCACGCTCAAGGCGTAGTGGGTTTGCTCCAGGTTGCCGACCTCACCGAATGCCAGGCCTTGTCCGGCCCGGCTCAGCGCCTGGGCGACCGGGTAGTTCTCGAACACCAGAATGTTGTCGAACAGCGCTTCCCCGCCCTGCCCGGCCCAGCGCTGGATGTCCGCCAGCGGCGTGTGTTCGAAGTCACGCAGGCTGAGGTTTTGCGCCTGCACCGCTTGCAGCCACTGGCCCACGCTTTGGTCCGGACGCGGCGCGCCGATCACCGGCAGAGTGTTGATGAACAGGCCGACCTGCTGCTCGATGCCGGGCAAATCCGCCGGACGCCCGGCCGCGGTCGCTCCGAATGCCACCGCTTCATGACCGGTGTAGCGCTGCAGCAACAGCAGCCACGCAGCTTGCACGAGGGTGTTGACGGTGACTTTCTGCTGGCGGGCAAACGCTTCCAGCGCCTGGGTGCGCGTCACGTCCAGCGTCAGGTAATGGTCGCCGTGGCCGCTGTCGCCTTCGCCGCCGATGGCGGCGCGGGCCAGTCGGGTCGGCTCTTGCAGCGCGGCCAACTGAGCGCTCCAGAAGTCCTGACTCAGTTGCGCGTCCTGACGCTGCAGCCAGGCGATGTAATCGCGATACCGTCCACCGCCATGGGCCGGGGTGCGACCGCTGTAGCGCTGCAAGACTTCGCCGAGCAACTGCGAGTTGCTCCAGCCGTCCATCAGAATGTGGTGATGGGTGTAGATCAGGTGCCATTGCTCGGCAGCGGTCTGCACCAGCACCAGACGCAGCAACGGTGCATGGCTCAAATCGAACCCTTGCTGACGTTCACCATCGGCCAGCGCCGCGAGGGCTGCCGGCTGATCATCACGCTGGCGCCAGTCGAGAATGCTGAACGGCAACTGCACCTGTTTGTGCACGATCTGCAGCGGTTGCGCCAGTTCGCCCTGCCAGACGAAACCGCTGCGCAGAATGTCCTGCGCATCGACGGTGGCCTGCCATGCAGCGCGGAAGCGCTCAGGGTCAAGGCCTTGCACATCCACGCGCAACTGGTTGATGTATTCCCCCGCCGCTTGCTCGTAGAGAGTGTGGAACAGCAAACCCTGCTGCATCGGCGACAGCGGATAGACATCATCAAGCTGACCGACCGGCACCGGCAGCGCATCCAGTTGCGCCTGGGTCACCCGAGCCAGCGGGAAGTCCGAAGGCGTCGCTTGCGCAATGGGCAGCGTGCAGCAGTGTTCGATCAGCGCCTGCAACTCGATGGCGTATTGATCGACCAGGTGCTGCACCGTGGCGCTGTCGAACATCTCGCGGCTGAAGCCCCAGCTCATCGACAGTTCGCCGCCATACACCTGACCTTCGACGGTCAGCCAGTTGCCCAAAGGCGCCGACGAGTCCTGCGCCACGCCGCTGGTTTCAACAGCCGGCACGAACAACGCCGCCTCGTCGAACTGGCGGTCGAACTGGCCGAGGTAGTTGAAGGTGATGCGCGGTTGCGGCAGCGCGGCCAGTTCGGCGCGCACCGACGGCGCGGCCAGATGCCGTAGCACGCCGTAACCCAGACCTTTGTCCGGCACCGCGCGCAGTTGCTCCTTGATCGCCTTGATCGAGCCGTCGAGATCAGCGCTGGCGGTCAGGTTGACCGCGAACAGACTGGTGAACCAGCCCGCGGTGCGGGTCAGGTCAATGTCATCGAACAGATCTTCGCGGCCATGGCCTTCCAGTTCGATCAGCGTGCCCGGCTGCTGGCTCCAGCGACTGATGGTGCGCGCCAGTGCGGTGAGCAACAGATCGTTGACTTGGGTGCGATAGGCGGCCGGCGCCTGTTGCAGCAACTGGCGGGTGCGCTCGGCGTCGAGGCGCCATTCGATTTTCTCGCCATGCAAATTTTGCAGGCTGCCATCCGGGCGGTCGCACGGCAGATCCTTGGCACCCTGATGCTGGGCTTTCCAATAGCTCAATTGCTCATCGAAGCGCGACGCTTCCTGCGCCAGACGCGCCGTCCAGCTCTGGAACGCGCTGGTCTTGGCCGGCAACTGAATGCCGCCGCCCGCCGCCAGTTGCTCGTAAGCCTGCTGCAGATCTTCCAGCAGCACCCGCCAGGAAACGCCATCGACCGCTAGGTGATGAATGATCAGCGCCAGTCGTTGCGAGCCGTCGGCCATGGTCACCAGCAACGCCCGCAGCAACGGGCCGTTTTGCAGGTCGAGGCTGCGCTGCGCTTCGTTGCACAACACCTGCAACTGTTCGGCAGATTCGGCATCGCGTTGCCACAGTTCAGCGCTGCTCAGCAGCGGGCCGTGGCTTTGCTGCCAGCCTTCGCTGCCTTCGACAAAACGCAGACGCAAGGCGTCGTGGTGATTGATCAGGTGGGTCAGCGCAACATTGAGCCAGTGCGCATTCAATGCCTCACGCGGAGTCAGCAGCAACGACTGGTTCCAGTGCTCGCGCACCGGCATCGCGCGGTTGAAGAAATCCTGCTGGATCGGCCCGAGCACGGCATCGCCGCTCACCGGTCCCTGATCCACCGAGGACAGATGATCGTGGCTCGCGACCAGCGCCAGACTGCGCACCGTCTGGTACTGGAACAGGTCACGCGGGCTGATACGGATCCCGGCTTGCCGCGCGCGGCTGACCACTTGAATCGAGATGATCGAATCGCCGCCCAGCTCGAAGAAGTTGTCATCGAGGCCAACGCGGTCGAGGCCGAGCACAGCTTCCCAGATCGCCGCGAGGGCTTTTTGCATGGCGTCCTGCGGTGCCACGAACGCCTGTTGCGGCGCGGCATCCGGTTGCGGCAAGGCCTTGCGGTCGAGTTTGCCGTTGGCGGTGACCGGCAATTTGTCGAGGGTGATCAGGTAGGTCGGCACCATGAATTCCGGCAGGCTGCCGAGCAGCCACGCCTTGACCTCTTGCTGCCACTGTTCGTCCGCTTGCGCCTGTTCCAGCACAAGGTAAGCCACCAGATGCTTGCCGCCCTGCACCAGCACCACCGCCTCACGCACCCGCGAGTGCTGCATCAGGCGGGTCTCGATTTCACCCAGCTCGATGCGCAGGCCGCGCAACTTCACCTGATGGTCGAGACGACCGAGGTATTCGATCACCCCGTCAGCGCGCTGCCGCACACGGTCGCCGGTGCGGTACAGGCGCGCGCCGTCATGGAACGGGCACGGCACAAAACGTTCGGCCGTCAGCGCCGGACGCTGGTGATAACTGCGCGCCAGCCCGGCGCCACCCAGATACAGTTCACCGGCGACACCGCTCGGCACCGGCAGCAATTCGGCATCGAGGACATGGGTGCGCAGGTTGGCGATCGGCCGGCCGATCGGGACACTGTCGGCGCCTTCATCGACACAGGTCCAGTGGGTGACGTCGATGGCCGCTTCGGTCGGGCCATACAAGTTGTAGAGGCTGGCGTTCGGCAGCTTGGCGAAGACTTGCAGTTGCGCATCCAGCGGCAACGCTTCACCGCTGCAGACAATCCGCTTGAGACTGCTACAGCTTTCCACGCCCGGTTCGTGGATGAACGCCTGCAACATCGACGGCACGAAGTGCAGCGTGCTGATGCCGTGGCGGTTGATGCTATCGATCAGTTGCAGCGGATCACGGTGCGCGCCCGGCGCGGCCACCACAAGGCGCGCGCCGGTCAGCAGCGGCCAGAAGAACTCCCACACCGACACGTCGAAGCTGAACGGGGTTTTCTGCAACACCGAATCACGGGCGTCCAGCGCATAGGCCTCCTGCATCCAGCACAAACGGTTGACCAGCGCCGCGTGGCTGTTGCCGGCGCCCTTCGGCTTGCCGGTGGAACCCGAGGTGTAAATCACGTAGGCCAGGTTCAGCGGATCGACGCTGACCTCCGGACGGCTATCGCTGTAACGGTCGAGCAGCCCCGGCTGATCCAGGGTGATGACGTTTACGCCGTCAGTCGGCAGCGTTGCCAGCAGCGCCTGTTGCGTCAGCAGCATGGTGATGCCGCTGTCCTCGATCATGTAGGCCAGACGCTCCTGCGGGTATTCCGGATCCAGCGGCACGTAGGCGCCGCCGGCCTTGAGAATCGCCAGCAGCGCGACGACCATTTCCACCGAACGCAGGGCGCACACGCCAACCAGACTGTCCGCTTGCACGCCCTGTTCGCTCAGCAGATGCGCCAGGCGATTGGCCCGGGCATCCAGCTCGGCGTAACTCAGGGTCTGTTCGCCGAACAGCAGTGCCGGTGCCTGCGGCGTACGCGCGACCTGCGCTTCGATCAACTGGTGAATCGGCGTGTCGCTCGGGTACTGCGCGTGGACGTTGTTCCAGTCATGCACCAGCGTGCGCTGCTCGTCAGCTTCCAGCAGCGGCAATTCACCGATGCGCTGCGATGGATCGGCGACCATCGCCGTCAACAAGCGCAGCCAGTGCCGCGCCATGCGTTCGATGGTCGGTGCAGCGAACAGGTCGCTGGCGTAGGTCAGTGCGGCGTGCAGCTTGCCGCCCTGCTCCCAGGTGTCCAGCGTCAGGTCGAACTGGGTGGTGCGGCTCTGCCAGTCGAGGCTGTCGAGTTGCAGGCCGGATGCGGTGCGGAGGGTGGCGATATCGGCGACGTGCGGCTGGTGGTTGTACATCACCTGGAACAGCGGCGTGTGGCTGAGGCTGCGTTCCAGCTTCAGCGCTTCGACCAGTTGCTCGAACGGCAGATCCTGATGCGCCTGCGCACCCAGCGCGGTTTCCTTGACCGCCCGCAGCAACTCGTCGACCCGGGTCTGGCCGTCGAGTTGCGTGCGCAGCACCTGGGTGTTGACGAAGAAGCCGATCAGGCCTTCGATCTCGCCGCGATTGCGGTTGGCGATCGGCACGCCGACCCGCAGGTCGGTCTGCCCGGTGTAACGGTGCAGCAGCGCATTGAAGGCGCCGAGCAGGAACATGAATAAAGTGACTTGATGCTGTTGCGCCGTGCTGCGCAGCTGCTCGGCGAGTTGGCCGTCGACCGCAAACTCGTAACGAGTGCCGCGATAGCTCGGCATCGCCGGGCGCGAATGATCCAATGGCAACTCCAGCACCGGGTGTTCGTCGCCCAGTTGCGCCTGCCAATAGTCGAGCTGACGCGCCTGCTCACCGGCCTCCAGCCAGCGGCGTTGCCACAGCGCATAGTCGCTGTACTGGATCGGCAGTGGCGGCAATTGCGGCATCTGACCCGCGTCGAACGCGTCGTAGCAACGGATGAACTCGTCGATCAACACGTTCATCGACCAGCCATCGGACACGATGTGGTGCAGGGTCAGCAGCAGCACGCGTTCCTGCTCGGCCAGCTTGAGCAAGGTCACGCGCAGCAACGGGCCGACCGCCAGATCGAATGGCAGCAGCGACTGCTGTTCGGCGGCATCGATCACCGCCTGTTCGCGCTCGCTGGCCGACAGAGCGCTGAAGTCTTCCCGGTTAATCAGTAGCGGCGCCGAAGCCGGCACTTGCAGCAGGCTGTCATCGGCCTGGCGCTGGAACACTGTGCGCAGGGTTTCGTGACGCTCCACGAGGCTGGCGAAGGCTTGCTCCAGCGCCGCCAGGTTCAGCCGCCCGTTGAGCCGCACCGCACCGGGCAGGTTGTAGGCGCCGCTCTGCGGGTCGAGTTGCCAGAGGAACCACATGCGTCGCTGCGCGTAAGACAGCGCCTGACGATCCTCGGCTTCTATGCCGGCGGGTATCGGGAACCGCGCGAAATCCACGCCCTCCTTGTGCAGGGCCGCGAGGAACATCTGGCGCTTTTCCAGGGGCAACCCGATAAACCGGCGAGCAAGTTTCAAGGAGTCTTCAGCATTCATTTCTCAGCATCCGGATCAGTAGGCAGGAAGCACAAAGGCACGTCGTCCCTATAAAACGAATGCAGACCGGAAAAATTAGCGAATGAGAACAAGTGTCAGGCGGGAGGTAGTGCGGGGAATTTCAGATCTGCGAAATACCCTGTGGGAGCGAGCTTGCTCGCGAAAGCGGCATGTCTGCCAATACAGATGTTGACTGACATTGCGTCTTCGCGAGCAAGCTCGCTCCCACAGGTTCTACGGCGTTCAGGCGATTGCGGCCATGATATGCCGGCGATGATGTCCTTCCAGCTGATCCTTGATCACCTTCAGCACTTTGGCTTCATGCTCATGAATGAAAAAGTGCCCGCCGGCGAGCATGTCCACCGAAAAGCTGCCGCGGGTTTCCTTGCTCCAGCCGATCAGTTGCTCGGTGGTCGCGCGATCCGCCTTGCCGCCCAGCACATGCACCGGGCAGTTGAGCAACGGCCGTTGCAACGGTTCAAATTTGCCGCAGAGCAGGAAGTCGGCGCGCAGGATCGGCAGGGTCAGGCTCATCAGTTCGGCATTGGCCAGCACTTCTTCGCTGGTGCCGTTGAGTGTGCGCAATTGATCGATCAGCTCGGCGTCGGTTTTCGGCTCGGCGAAACCGCGATCGTAATCGGCGCGCATCGTCGGCGCCGCCGTGCCCGAGGCAAACAGCGCCACCGGTTCCGGACAGCCCAATGCGCGCAGCGCGTGAGCGATTTCGCAGGCCAGCAGCGCGCCCAGGCTATGGCCGAACACCGCATACGGCGCTTTGAGATTGGGTCGCAATTCCTTGGCCAGTTGCATCGCCAGCGCACGCATATCCGTGTGCAGCGGCTCGTCGAAACGCGCACCGCGCCCCGGCAGTTCCACCGGTTGCAGTTGCAGCCATTGCGGCAGTTTTGGCCGCCAGCGGCTATAGACCATGGCGCTGGCGCCGGAGTACGGCAGGCACAGCAGGGTCAGCTTGTTCACCCGGCTTTCCTCGAAAAATTTGTCTGTAAAGATAAACGGATTACGCCCCCGGCAAATTAGTCGCGCACCGGTAAATTGCGCCAACAGGCGCTCGTTAACTGTTCAGGCCAAAACCAATAACGAGGATTCACCGTGGACCTGCAGAGCATCCTGGGCAAGTTGTTCGCCAACGCCGGTGCCGTCGGCATCGAAGGCGTTTTCCAATTCGTGTTTGGCCCGCAGCAGGCCTACTGGTCGGAGGTCAAGGCCAGCAGTCGCACCGCGCCCGGACGCCATCCCAGCCCCGACGTGACCATTGAAGTCGCCGAGAGCGATTTTCTCGGGATCATGGGCGGCCGGGTCAATGTCGAAGAACTGTTCGCCAGCGGACGCCTGAAAATCGGCGGCAACATGGGCCTGGCGACGCTGCTGCCGCAGATCATCGAGCATGCGATGCACGGTGGAGCCGTGGCGCAAAAGGTCGACATGAACAAGCGCTACCCGACCCCGCCACGCTTCAGCGAACAACTCACCGCCGGGCTGCCGGTCCAGACCCGCGTCGAGCGCCATGCGCGCGATGAATTGTCGGTCAGCGAGTTCAAAAGCAAGTATTTGCCCAACGGCATCCCGGTGGTGATCAGCAATGCCCTGCAGGACTGGCCGCTGTTCAAGCTCAGTCGCGAGGAATCACTGGTGCATTTCGCCGAACTGCAGGGCATCACCCGCCACGGCGATTACGTGAAGAAGACCTTTTCCACCGAACGTGATTTCCGCTCGACGTCGATGGCCGAGTTCATTGCCTCACTCGACCAACCGGCAGTCAAAAGCGCCGACGGCGAACCACCGGCCTACATGGGCAACAACATCCTGCCGGCGCAATTACTGCAGCAGATCAAATACCCGCCCTACTTCGATGCCTCGCTGTTCATCCCGCCACGCATCTGGATCGGCCCCAAGGGCACGCTGACGCCGCTGCACCGCGACGACACCGATAATTTGTTCGCGCAGGTCTGGGGCCAGAAGCAGTTCACCCTCGCCGCCCCACATCACCGCGAAGCACTGGGCACCTGGTCGACCGCGCCAAAGGGTGGCCTGGACGGCTGCGACTTCAACCCCGACGCACCGGACTTTGAGCGCTTTCCTGCAGCACGCGATGTGACGTTCCTGCGCGTGACGCTGGAAGCCGGGGATCTGCTGTTTTTGCCGGAGGGCTGGTTCCATCAGGTGGAGTCGGTGTCAACGTCACTGTCGGTGAATTTCTGGGTGAATTCGGGACGGGGGTGGTGACCGACACCACCAAACGCCTGAAGGTATCGATAACTGTGGCGAGGGAGTTTGCTCCCGCTGGACTGCGAAGCGGTCCCAAGCTCTGAGTCTCAATGATTTCTGAAATCTGGCCGACTGGCTTGCGATTGCTGCGCAATCGAGCGGGAGCAAGCTCCCTCACCCCAACAGCTCATCAATGCCGGCTTATTTCAGGTGCCGATAGCTCTGAAACGCCGACGCCAACACCACCGCCCCCGCCACAATCGCCAGCCAGAAACCGCTACGCGCGCCAAACGCGTCCACCAACGCGCCGGAGCCGGCGGCGCCAATCGCCACGCCGATACTCAATCCGGTCACCAGCCAGGTCAGGCCTTCAGTCAGTTTGGCTGGCGGCACGATGCGCTCGATCAACGCCATCGCCACAATCAGCGTCGGCGAAAAGAACAATCCCGCGACAAACACTGCCAGCGACAAGCTGACAATATTGCTCGCCAGCAACAACGGCAGCGTGGTCACCGCCGTCGCCACGCCGCCGTACAGAAACAGCCTCGGCAACGGCAGTGTCGAACGCATCGCGCCGAAAGCGATACCCGCCAGACACGAACCGATGGCGTACACCGACAACACGATGCTCGCCGCCGCCGGCTGGCCCTGCTGCTGGGCGAAGGCGACGCTGACCACATCGACCACGCCAACGATGATGCCCATGGCGAGCATCAGCGCCAGCAGCCATTGCACGTCGGTCGAGCGAATGATCGAACCTTGCTGCTGTGATTCCTGCGGGTGCACCGCCGGCTCGGTGCTGCGCTGGGCGACAAACGCGGTCACCCCCGATTGCCAGCGCCAGCAGCGCGGCCAACGGCCCGGCCTCGGGAAACGCCACCACGCACAAGCCCACTGACAGTGGCGGGCCAACGATGAAACAAACCTCATCGAGTACCGATTCCAGCGCATAGGCGGTCTGCAATTGCGGCTGGCCACGATAGATCTCGGTCCAGCGTGCGCGCACCATCGCCGACATGCTCGGCATGCACCCGGCCAGCGCGGCGAAGATGAACAACGTCCAGGTCGGCGCCTGCAAACGCGTGCACAACAGCAACATCAACAGCGCCCCGCCACCGATCAACGCCGACAACGGCAGCACGTTGCCCTGGCCGTAACGATCCACCAGCCGCGACACCTGCGGCGCACAAAACGCCGTGGCCAGGGCAAACGTCGCCGCCACTGCACCGGCCAGTGCGTACCCGCCCTTGAGTTGCGAGAGCATGGTGATCACGCCGATGCCGGTCATGGAAATCGGCATGCGCGCGATCATCCCGGCCAGAACAAAGGCACGGGCGCCGGGGGCGGTGAATAATTCGCGGTAGGGGTTTGCCATGGGTTGCAGCCTCATCAGGGGCCGCCAAGTTGCCATAAAGGTTGATGAGCGTGGAAGCGGGGAATTGTTGGTGGAATGTGAAGGCGCGAAACTCGACACCTTGCGATTCCAGGCACTCTCCGAGGATCTCTCCCCAAGACCAATGGCATTGCCGCCGACGTCTGGAATCACATAACCAATAATCGAAAATCGCGCACACCTGTCAGGTTTTACAGGTGCCTTTGCATGCGATTGCAGTTCTCATGAGGCCTTGACTCAATGGCGTACCGCTCCTGAATGAACGGGCAACTGCTCTTGAGCCTATCCAGTAGCGCACGCGCCAAGGAGCCTTGCCATGGAAGAACAGCTTATTCTGGTATCGCCCAAGGATCGCCAGACCGGTGTAGCCTCAAAGATGGAAGTGCATCACCAGGGACTGCGCCATCGCGCATTTTTCGATTCTGCTCTTTGACTCACAAGGTCGGATGCTGATGCAGCAACGCGCGTTGGGCAAATATCATTCCGGCGGATTATGGACCAACACGTGCTGCGGGCATCCTCGCCCTGGCGAACGCACGGCCGCCGCAGCCCTGCGTCGACTGCAGGAGGAAATGGGCACGACGTGCAAACTGCAGAAAGTCGCCTCGATGATCTATTACGAGCAAATGTCCAATCAACTGATCGAGCATGAATTTGACCACGTGTTTGCCGGCCTCAGCCAGCTCGATCCGGTAGCCAATCCGGAGGAAGTCGAAAGTTGGGAGTGGCTGTCGCTGGAGGAGATCACCGAACGGATCGAACAGACACCCGAGCAGTTCACGATCTGGTTTCGCCGGATGTTCGAGCAGTTCGGGACAGGGGGTGTAAGGCAATGGTTCGAGGCCGCCCGCGATGCGTCAGCGGCACGATCAATGCCTGATGTTTTTGGGAAAAACGCAAGATCACCCTGGGCCGTCCCGCCGTTGTATTGTCCGGCGCCGTTCCGGATTGATACGGCGCTGGCCGAGGCTGTCGAAGATCGGCTTATGCCATGGATCAAGGAGGTCGGCATATTTGCGGGACAACTCGAAAAGGTCCGCGCCATGGGGTTCGGTCGCTTCGCCATGCTTTGCCATACCGACACTCACGATCCCGATCGCCTGCTGCTTTCGGCACAGTGCATCGCCGCCCTGTTTGCCGTGGATGATTACTACTGCGATGACGAGCGAACCGGCTCCGAACCGCGCCTGGTAGGGCCCCGACTTTCGCTGGCGCTGGCCGCACTGGAGCCGGCGCACCTGCCCTCTCGCTTTCGTTGCGGTCTTGATCAGGCGCTGAACAGTGACCCGGTACTGGTTGCGCTTCGCGCCTATATGGACCGCGTTCAGGCATTCGCATCTTCCGTACAAGTGGCCAGGGTACGCCACGAAATCATCGCCATGTTTGTCACCATGACTGCCGAAGCGGCCTGGCGTCTGGAAGGATTGACCCCACCCATCTGGGAATACCTCGCGCAACGCCAGACCAACAGTTTTCTACCCTGCATGTCATTGATCGACGTGATCGGCGGATACGAACTGCCAGCACACATTTATAGCGCCCCTGCCGTGCGGCGCGTGACCACGCTGGCCGCCAGCGCCACGATCGTCGCCAACGATCTGTATTCCGCACACAAGGAAAATCAGACCGCAATCGGCGATTTCAATCTGCCGCTGTTACTGGCTCGCGAACACAATTGCACGCCCCGACAAGCGATGATCAAGTGTGCGCACGTTCATGACGAAATCGTGCACCTGTATGAAGCGGCGGAACAAGCCGTGCTGCCGGATGCATCGCCGCTGCTGCAGCGTTTTCTGACCGGCATAAAAAGCTGGGTCTCCGGCAGTCTTGAATGGCACCGGCACAGTGGCCGCTATCACGTCTGAATGTGTCGATCTTTTCATGCATGCGGATGAACTCTCGCAGCTCGCCATGGGTCAGCTGACTGAGCCCTTAACCCAGGCATTTCGAGCATGCAGATTTCCCTCGCCCGCCAAGTAGCACTGGTCACCGGCGCCAGTTCCGGCATCGGCCATGCCGCCGCCAAAGCGCTGGCCGCTGCCGGCGCCGCCGTCGTGATCAATTACCACCGTCAGGCCGAACCTGCTCAAGCGCTGGCGCAGCAAATCATCGCCGACGGCGGTCAGGCACTGGCCATCTGCGCCGATATTTCCAAGGAAGATGAAGTCGAACGGCTGTTCGCCGAGACCCTCGAAGCCTTTGGTGCGCTGGACATTCTGGTGGCCAATTCCGGCCTGCAAAAGGATGCCGCGGCGGTGGACATGACTCTGGAAGACTGGAACACGGTGATCGGCGTCAACCTCACCGGGCAGTTTCTCTGCGCCCGTGCCGCGCTGCGGATTTTCAACCGTCAGGGCGTGCGTGAAGGCGTGTCCCGCGCCGCCGGCAAGATCATTCACATGAGTTCGGTGCATCAGCGCATTCCGTGGGCCGGGCATGTCAACTATGCGGCGTCCAAGGGCGGCGTCGATCAGTTGATGCAGACCCTCGCCCAGGAAGTCAGCCAGCAGCGCATTCGCATCAACGGCATCGCGCCGGGGGCGATTCGCACGGCGATCAATCAGCAAGCCACCGAAGGCGCCGCCGCTGACAAACTGCTGGAGCTGATTCCCTACGGGCGCATCGGCGACGTCGAGGACATCGCCAACGCGGTGGTGTTTCTCGCTTCCGACGCCGCCGACTACATCGTCGGCACCACCCTGTTCATCGACGGCGGCATGAGTCTTTATCCGGAGTTTCGCGGCAATGGCTGAGCATCATTCTGAACGACAAAGCCCGATTGACGCCCACGGCATCATCGGCGACCTGCGCAGTGCCGCGCTGGTCAACGACAAGGGCAGCGTGGATTTTTTCTGCTGGCCGGAATTCGACAGCCCGTCGATCTTCTGTTCGCTGCTCGATACCCCAGAAGCGGGGATTTTCCAGCTCGCCCCGGACTTGCCCGATGCGCGGCGCGAGCAAATCTATCTGCCGGACACCAACGTTCTGCAGACCCGCTGGCTCAGCGAACAGGCCGTTGTGGAAATCACCGACCTGCTGCCGATCGGCGACAGCGTCGATGATCTGCCGCTGCTGATGCGCCGGGTGCGCGTGGTCAGCGGTGAAGCGACGTTTCACATGCGCTGCGCGGTGCGCCATGACTACGCGCGCGCCAACACCCGGGCGCAGATGGATCAACAATCGGTGATTTTCAGCGCCGAGGGTCAGCCGTCGTTGCGGCTGCTGGCGGATCAGGCGTTGCGCATTGATGGCGAATCGGCCGTTGCCTCCTTTCGTTTGAAGCAGGATCAGCACGCCGAATTTGTCCTCGGTGGCGCCGACGATCCGCGCTTCAAGGATGACGGCGCGAAAATGTGCCTGGAGCGCACGCTGAAGTTCTGGCGCGACTGGATCGGCCAGTCCAACTACCGTGGGCGCTGGCGGGAGATGGTCAATCGTTCGGCCCTGGCGCTCAAGCTGCTGACCTCACGCAAGCACGGCGCGATTCTCGCCGCCGCCACGTTCGGCCTGCCGGAAACCCCCGGCGGCGAGCGCAACTGGGACTACCGCTACACCTGGATCCGCGACGCCTCGTTCACCGTCTACGCGTTCATGCGCCTGGGCTTTGTCGATGAGGCCAACGCCTACATGGGCTGGCTGCGCGGACGGGTCAGCGATTGCCATGGTCATTCAACCAAACTCAATATCCTGTATGCCATCGACGGTCGCCAGCAACTGCCGGAAACCGAACTCTCGCACCTCTGCGGCCATGGCGGCGCACAACCGGTGCGCATCGGCAATGGCGCGTACGATCAGATTCAACTCGACATCTTCGGCGAGCTGATGGACGCGGTGTACCTGGTCAACAAATACGGCGACGCGATTTCCCACCAAGGCTGGAAACACGTGCGCGAAGTGGTTGATCAGGTGTGTGAGACCTGGCAGACCACGGATGTCGGCATTTGGGAAATGCGCGGTGAGCAGCATCACTTCTTGCACTCGCGACTGATGTGCTGGGTGGCCCTGGACCGGGCGATACGGCTCGCTTCGAAGCGTTCGCTGCCGGCGCCGTTCGCCCAGTGGGATCAGACCCGCCAGGCGATCTACGCTGACATCTGGGACAACTTCTGGGACGAGGAGCGCGGGCATTTCGTCCAGTACAAGGGCGGTACCGCGCTCGACGGTTCGATGCTGCTGATGCCGCTGGTGCGCTTCGTCAGCGCCAAGGACCCGCGCTGGCTGTCGACCCTTGAAGCGATCGATAAGACGCTGGTGCGCGACGGCATGGTTTACCGCTACCGCAACGATGACGCCAACATTGACGGTTTGACCGGCACCGAAGGCGCCTTTGCCGCCTGCTCGTTCTGGTACGTCGAATGCCTGGCCCGGGCCGGTCAGGTGGAAAAGGCCCATCTGGAATTCGAGCAATTGCTGCGTTATGCGAACCCGCTGGGGTTATACGCCGAAGAGTTCGACAGCCATGGCCGGCATCTGGGCAACACCCCGCAGGCGCTGACGCATCTGGCGTTGATCAGTGCGGCGAGTTTTCTTGATCGGCGTTTGAGTGGGGAAAAGGGTGAGTGGCAGCCGTAATTTCGCCAGTATCTGTAGGAAATATGCCGCATCAGCACGCTTCGCTGGGCTAACCCCTACACAGAAATAAACAGATCAGATCTCCTGTGGTGAGGGGATTTATCCCCGATGGGCTGCGCAGCGGCCCCGCTCTTTGCCTGCTTATTTGTTCAGCAGTACCGCATTGCATGGCTTTGCGACTGCTGCGCAGTCGATCGGGGATAAATCCCCTCGCCACAGTTTGGGTAATTTGTTCCTGCTTCTTGTAAACAACACCCAGGCAAATCCCTCCCCCGCAACCTGCACTTACACCCTGAAATACCCTGTTGCCAGCTGTTACATCCACCCCTACCATCCACCGCAACGGGCACAGCGGAGCTGTCCAATAAAACCCCGAATTCAAGGAACCAGAATGACCCAGCACGTCCACCCGCCCCATCGCCACGCCCCT
>NZ_JABULD010000704.1:0-11298 GCF_014060985.1 Pseudomonas sp. MD195_PC81_125 | reverse complement strand
TGCGATCTTTTTGCTTTTTGAAGATCAAAAGATCGCAGCCTGCGGCAGCTCCTACAGGGGTGCGGCGGTTACTGCGTGGTATCGAGGACCAACCGCCCATGACCACGGCGGCTCAGGCTTTTTTCGAGCGCACGTTGCGCCTCGCTCAGCGGGAGGTTTCGACGTCGACTGTGAGGTGGCCACGATCAAAACAGTTCGGCAATCAGCGACAACTGCGCACCATCGGAACGAGTGGCGAAGTTGATCGGCGTCACGCCATGGTCGTTGGCCAGAGTCATGCTCGGCGCACTGACCGGCGAGACCAGCAGCCCGCCGCGTTTCAACACGCGAAACGAACGGTTCTGGGTGTCGCCGCCGACCAGATCGAGCACCACGTCGACCTCGGATACCCGCTCTTCAAACGCCTCGGTGGTGTAGTCGATCACCTGATCAGCACCGAGCTTTGTGAGATAGGCATGGTTACTGGCCGAAGCGGTCGCGATGACTTCAGCGCCCAGGTACTTGGCGATCTGCACCGCCATGCTGCCCACGCCACCGGCGGCTGCGTGGATCAGCACTTTCTGCCGCCGCTGAACGCCAGCGTGCTCGGTCAACGCTTGCCACGCGGTGAGCGCGGTGGCCGGAACGGCGCCAGCCTGCAAGGCGCTGAGCGATTGCGGTTTCAGTGCCAGTTTGGCCACCGGGGCCACGGATTTGCTCGCATAGCCACCGACGATGTTGATGAAGCCAAACACTTCATCGCCGAGCTTGAATTCGCTCACGCCTGGGCCGGTGGCGATCACCTTGCCAGACACTTCAACGCCCGGGGGTGAATGGCAGCGGCAGTGGGATGAACGCTTTCATCGCCCCGGAAAGCACCTTCCAGTCGATCGGGTTGACCCCTGCCCCGGCGACTTCGATCAACACTTCACCTTCACCGGCCACAGGGTCGGCGACTTCTTCCAGTTGCAGCACTTCGGGGTTGCCGTATTCGTACACGCGGATGGCTTTCATGGGAGACCTCGATCGGTTGAAGGAATTAGCAAGTGATCAGCGACGACGGGCATCAAGGCTGAAACGACCGGCACCGAACGCGACCACTTGCAACAGGCCACCGGCCATGGCGATGTTCTTGAAGAAGTGGATGAACTGGTTCTGATCGCCCAGCGCATTGTGGAATGCCAGCGCCGTGACCACGCTGAACACCGCCAACACAGCGGCAACGGTACGGGTGCGGTAACCGGCGATCAGCGCCAGGCCGCCACCGATTTCAACGATGATTGCCAGCGCCAGCGCCACTTGTGGCAATGGCAGACCGACAGAACTGATGTAACCGATCATCATCGCCGGGGCGGCCAGTTTGGAAAAACCGGAGAGGATGAAGATCGCGCTGAGCAGAACGCGGCCGACCAACGAGGCCGAGGCCTGAGTGATGTCATTGCGGCTTTGTTCAGTAGCGGTTTTAGCGATGTTTGCAGTGGTGGTCATGATGGTATTTCCTTCAAAGGAGGGGCGATCCGAGATGAATCGTCCGAGTGAGGAAATGGTGCGCCCGGCCAGCTAATCTGAATAGCCGACTAATTTCGATCATTACGTTCTAGAAAATAGACAAGCTGACGCCGCTCAGCGACGATGCCGGTTCGCTGATGATGAGGAGGTAACAGCCATGATTTCTGACCCGGGCACGCCGACGCTGGATCAATTGCGGGTGTTTCTGACGGTGGTGGAACTGGGCAGTTTCGCCGCCGCCGCGAGGAAGCTGCACCGTGCGACGTCGGTGATCAGCTATTCGATGGCCAACCTGGAGTTACAGCTGGGGGTGACGCTGTTTGATCGCCAGACCACGCGCAAACCGCAACTGACCGAGGCCGGCCGCACCGTACTGGCAGAGGCGCGCACCATCGCCAACGGCGTGCATGGCTTACGCGCCAAGGTCAAAGGCCTATTGCAGGGGCTGGAGGCTGAGGTGCACGTGGTGCTGGACGTGATGCTACCGCCGCAGCGGGTAGTGGATGCGTTGAAGTCCTTTCGCGAGGCGTTTCCCACGGTCGCCCTGCACTTGCACATGGAGGCGTTGGGGGGCGGTGACGGAGCGAGTGATCAATCGCGGGGCGATCATTGGCGTCAGTGGGCCAATGAACGAAGGCATCGATGCGGTCGAGCGGATTGGCGCAGGCAATGTCGAGCTGATTCCGGTGGCGGCACCGAATCATCCGTTGGCTTCAGGTGAGGCGAACACACCGGGGGCCGGGCGTGAATTGACGCAACTGGTTCTTTCCGACCGTTCACAACTGACCAAGGATCGCGACTTCGCCGTCCTCAGCAACCGCACCTGGCGCTTGGCGGATCTGGGTGCCAAGCACATGTTGCTGCGCGAAGGAATTGGCTGGGGGAATATGCCGTTGCCGATGGTCGAAGAGGATTTGCAGTCTGGCCGCCTGGTGCGCTTGAACCTGCCGGAGTACCAGAGCGGCATCTACCCGTTCGATGTCATCTACCGCACCGACCTGCCACCGGGGCCGGCGGCGCGGTGGTTGATCGAGCGGTTTGTGCAGCAAAGTCTGCAGGATGCCTGACAGGGCCCCATCGCGAGCAGGCTCACTCTTGCAGGGTCATACGGTGGGTCACTGAGATCATTGTGAGAGCCAGCCCTGCTGGCGATTGCGGTGCATGAGAATCTCCAGCCCCTCGCCTACCTCCGGCACCTTAAAGTATCGAGTGATTAAATCAAACTCCGCACCCGAAGCGGCGAATTCATGCTCGGCCAGTGCGTTGCGTGCAGGCAACCGAGTACGGCAGGTGGCGTCATCCACTTCGAGATAATGCAGGCAGTGCGACACTCGCTCAGCCAGTGATTGGTCCAGCGGATCTGCCCGAGGCGATCTTGCCGCACATCAGGTGTAGTGTGGGTGCACGCATTGGGGACGCTTCCTTATGTCGATTGCTGGATAATGCCCAACGCCTGTCAGCGAGGCCATTGAGGCGCATGACCCAACGAGGAACCCGGATGACCACAATCACTGCACGCCAATGCTCGTCCTGGGTGCTACTGACCCTGCTTGGCACAGCCATGGCGCTGACGGCCGGCTGTTCGAGCAAACGCTACGCCACCAACGGCTCGAACTGCTACGCCAAAGCCGTGCCCACTTCCGGCGAAGGTGGTCTGGCCTGGGGCGACACCTTGAGCATGGCGCGCAAGAAGTCGATGAATAACTGCATGCGCTATGCGAGCCGCTCCGGAGGGACGCCGAACACCTGTCAGGTGGTGCAGGAGCAGTGCAAACGCTGATCGCACCATGCTGGACAATTTTCCAGGCACGCTGAGCCAGCCGGTCAACTCCGTTAAGCACCGCTTCAGCGCCCTTTCTTCTAAACCTTTACGCCATCAGGCCGCTATAAACCGGGCGCTCCTCATGTACCCGGTCTCTTCCCGAGAATGCGGGTGCAGCGCCCAATCCCTTCCATATCAGAAAGGTCATCCATGCGTCAGCTTCTCCCACTCGCCCTCAGCTTGACTCTCATCGGCTGCGCCACCAGTAAAATCGACATCCGCAACGAGACCGAAGCGGCCAAGTACGATCCGGCCAACAGTGCCCGGGTGCGACTGATCACCGGCGATAACGCCCACGGCGCATACTTCAACGGTCAAAGCTGTGAGAAGTTCATGAATGAAACATTCAAGGGAGGTTCGCCTGAGGAGTCCGGCTGGAAGATGGCGCATAACGACAGTTCAGGGGTCTATCCATTCAGGGATTCGGACCATCGCAACAGTGTGGTCGGCATGCCGGCCAGCCAGACCACCCGGCAAATCAACAGCACCACCAAACAGTTCGACGAGTACGTGGTAGAAGCCAATAAACCGTTCCTGGCGGTTTTTGGCATGGTGGGTTCGATCGCCTGTTCGCCCAAACCGGTGTCGTTCATTCCGCAGCCGGGGCAGGACTATGAGATGCAACTGAAGATCGTCAAACTCAGCACCTTCAGCGCAGGCTGCATCGTCGAGTTGAACGCGCTTTCCGTTGTCGGCACTAGCACCGTAGAAACGCCAGTGCCGAAACAATTCTGTGCCAAAGGGGCAGACGGTGCGTTTCACACGATGGATCCGGGACCCAGTGCTCCCTGAGGCAACGCGCTGATTCTTGATCGGCGCAATTGATGAGTCTTGCTCATGAACTTTTGAAGTGACCAGAAAGTGACCAGCTGCACGACATTCTCTTCAATCCTTGAATCTCCCTGTCCCCACAATACTTATTTGTGGTGAGGGGATTTATCCCCGATGGACTGCGTAGCAGGCCCGCTTCTTTATTGGTTGAAGAAGCCGGGCCCGCTTTGCGCGCCATCGGGGATTTATCCCCTCACCACAGGTTTACTCAGCAGAAGTAACCGTCTGCTATCAGCGCTTCAACGCCGCCGCATTCGCCCTTGCTGCGTGCAGCTTCTTGTAACTGTCGATCAGACGCAGATGCCGATCCAGCCCCTCAAGCTTCATGCTGGTCGGTGTCAGACCGTAGAAACGCACACTGCCGTTGACCGAGCCAATCGCCGCGTCCATGCGCTCGTCGCCGAACATGCGACGGAAGTTGGCTTCGTAATCGGCCAGTTCCAGGTCTTCATCGAGTTCCATTTCCAGACACACATTCACCGCCTGATAGAACAAGCCGCGCTCGACGGTATTGTCGTTGTATTGCAGGAAAGCTTCGACCAGATCCTTGGCCTGCTCGAATTTCTGCAGGGCAAGGCAGATCAGCAGGCGTAGCTCCAGAATGGTCAACTTGCCCCACGGTGTGTTGTCGTCGAACTCGATGCCGATCAGCGTGGTGATGTCGGTGTAATCATCCAGCTCGCTGTTCTCCAGGCCCTGGGCGAGGTTGCGCAGGCCGACCTTGCTCAAGCTGTGCAGGTTGAGGATGTCGGCGCGAAATTGCAGGGCTTTGTTGGTGTTGTCCCAGATCAGATCGTCGACCGGGTAGATCTCCGAGTAGTCCGGCACCAGGATCCGGCAAGCGTTGGCGCCGAGATCGTCGTAGACCGCCATGTAGGCTTCTTTGCCCAGGTTTTCAAGAATGCCGAACAGCGTTGCGGCTTCTTCGGCGTTGGAGTTTTCGCCGTGACCGGAGAAGTCCCACTCGACGAATTCGAAGTCAGACTTGGCACTGAAGAAGCGCCACGACACCACACCGCTGGAGTCGATGAAGTGCTCGACGAAGTTGTTCGGTTCGGTCACTGCCTGGCCGGAGAACGTCGGTTGCGGCAAATCGTTCAAGCCTTCGAAGCTACGGCCTTGCAGCAGCTCGGTCAGGCTGCGCTCCAGCGCCACTTCCAGGCTCGGGTGCGCGCCGAACGAGGCGAACACGCCACCGGTGCGCGGGTTCATCAGGGTCACGCACATCACCGGGAATTCACCGCCCAGCGACGCATCCTTCACCAGCACCGGGAAGCCCTGCTCTTCCAGGCCTTTGATCCCGGCGAGAATGCTCGGGTACTTTTCCAGTACTTCCTGCGGCACGTCCGGCAGGGCCATTTCGCCTTCGAGGATTTCGCGTTTGACCGCGCGCTCGAAGATCTCCGACAGGCATTGCACCTGGGCTTCAGCCAGAGTGTTGCCGGCGCTCATGCCGTTACTCAGGAACAGGTTTTCGATCAGATTCGACGGGAAGTACACCACCTCACCATCCGACTGGCGCACGAACGGCAACGAGCAGATGCCACGCTGGGTGTTGCCGGAGTTGGTGTCGTACAGGTGCGAGCCTTTGAGTTCGCCGTCGCGGTTGTAAATGTCCAGGCAGTAGTCGTCGAGAATCTCTGGCGGCAACTCGTCTTTCGGGCCGGGTTTGAACCAACGCTCGTTCGGGTAATGCACGAACTCGGCGGTGGCGATGTCTTCGCCCCAGAATTGATCGTTGTAGAAGAAGTTGCAGTTCAGGCGCTCGATGAACTCGCCCAGTGCGGAGGCCAGTGCGCCCTCTTTGGTCGCGCCCTTGCCGTTGGTGAAGCACATCGGCGAGTGCGCGTCACGGATGTGCAGCGACCAGACGTTGGGCACGATATTGCGCCACGAGGCGATCTCGATCTTCATCCCCAGATCCGCGAGGATTCCCGACATATTGGCGATGGTCTGCTCAAGCGGCAGGTCTTTACCAACGATGTAAGTGCCCGCGTCCGACGTCGAATGCGGCATCAGCAGCGCCTGCGCATCGGCGTCGAGGTTTTCGACTTCCTCGATCACAAACTCGGGACCGGTCTGCACGACCTTCTTCACCGTGCAGCGATCAATCGAACGCAGAATGCCCAGGCGATCCTTTTCAGAGATGTCCGTCGGCAATTCGACCTGAATCTTGAAGATCTGGTTGTAACGGTTTTCCGGGTCGACGATGTTGTTCTGCGACAGGCGAATATTGACGGTCGGGATATTGCGCGTTTCGCAATACAGCTTCACAAAGTAAGCCGCGCACAAGGCCGACGACGCCAGGAAGTAGTCGAACGGCCCGGGTGCCGAGCCATCGCCTTTGTAGCGAATAGGCTGATCGGCGATCACCGTGAAGTCGTCGAACTTGGCTTCAAGTCGAAGGTTGTCGAGAAAGTTGACCTTGATTTCCATGCGGGTTTACCAGAGAGCAAAAACGAATTGGCGGCCATTATCCGGGTTTTCAGCCTGACGTCTTGTGCTTTTGCGTAATCATCGCCGAGTGGGCTGTGCGGCGCCTGTGCGGCTGCGGACGACAAAAATGCCACGAGCAGTGAATTATTTCGTGTCTTCTTGTATCTGACGGAAAGAACCCATGCCACCAAAACAATGGCATCGAATCCGTTCAGCTATGAGTGACCCGCATGAAATCAAGGAAAAACAAGGTCAATCCCATTGGATTGAAAGACATCACCATTGTCGACGACGCCAAGATGCGCAAAGCGATCACCGCCGCCGCGCTGGGCAATGCCATGGAATGGTTCGACTTCGGGGTCTACGGATTTGTCGCCTATGCACTCGGCAAGATCTTCTTCCCCGGGGCTGATCCTGGTGTACAGATGATTGCAGCGCTGGCGACCTTTTCGGTGCCCTTCCTGATTCGCCCGCTGGGCGGGCTGTTCTTCGGTGCACTGGGTGACAAATACGGGCGGCAAAAAGTGTTGGCCGCGACCATCGTGATCATGTCGCTGAGCACCTTCGCCATTGGCTTGATACCGTCCTATGAATCAATCGGCATCTGGGCACCAATCCTGCTGTTGCTGGCGAAAATGGCCCAGGGCTTTTCGGTCGGCGGTGAGTACACCGGCGCCTCGATCTTCGTCGCCGAATACGCGCCCGACCGCAAACGCGGCTTCCTCGGCAGCTGGCTGGACTTCGGCTCGATTGCCGGTTTTGTCCTCGGTGCCGGCGTGGTGGTGCTGATCTCGACGATCATCGGCGAAGAGAAATTCCTCGAATGGGGCTGGCGCCTGCCGTTCTTCCTCGCCCTGCCGCTGGGTATGATCGGCCTCTATCTGCGGCATGCACTGGAAGAAACTCCGGCATTTCAGCAGCACGTCGAAAAAACTCGAAGAAGGCGACCGTGAAGGTCTGGCGGGCGGGCCGAAAGTCTCGTTCAAGGAAGTCGCCACCAAGCACTGGCGCAGCCTGATGACCTGCATCGGCGTGGTGGCGGTGACTAACGTCACCTATTACATGCTGCTGACGTACATGCCGAGCTATTTGTCGCACAACCTGCACTACAGCGAAAACCGTGGCGTGCTGATCATCATCGCGATCATGGTCGGCATGCTGTTCGTGCAGCCGGCAATCGGCTTTATCAGCGACAAGATTGGCCGCAAGCCCTTCATTGTTGTCGGCAGTATCGGTCTGTTTCTGCTGGCGATCCCGGCGTTCATGCTGATCAACAGCGGCAAGATCGGCCTGATCTTTTCCGGTTTGCTGATCCTCGCGGTGTTGCTGAATTTCTTCATCGGCGTCATGGCCTCGACCCTGCCGGCGATGTTCCCCACGCACATTCGCTACAGCGCACTGGCCGCTGCGTTCAACGTCTCGGTGCTGATTGCTGGTCTGACCCCGACGGCCGTGGCCTGGCTGGTGGAAAGTACCGACAACCTGTACATGCCGGCCTACTACCTGATGGTGATTGCCGTGGTCGGCCTGATCACCGGCGTGACCATGAAAGAGACCGCCAACAAACCGCTTCGGGGTGCTGCACCAGCGGCGTCTGACCTTGAGGAAGCCAAGGAACTGCTCAAGGAACACCACGACCACATCGAGCAGAAAATCGAAGACATCGACGCCGAAATCGCCGAACTGGAAGCTAAACGCAAGGAGTTGGTGCAGCAGCATCCACGCATTAACTGAGCCGTTCGCAGCGTGGCCACTCAAAACGGAGTCGAGCGGCCACATAAGCGCCGTGCAACTAAATCCGCAGACGACCACTCACTGAATTGACGGAGGTTGCGTCACTTTACGCAACCTCGATATCGAAGGTGCCAGCGTGGACACTCACTCCGATCGTCGCAACAACCTCTCGCTGGACAGCCTGAATTTCTTCCTCGCCGATGTGCGCGACGGACTCGGGCCGTATCTGGCGATTTACCTGTTGGCCGTGCATCACTGGGAACCGGCCAGTATCGGGCTGGTGATGACCCTCGCTGGCGTCGCCGCCCTTGTCACCCAGACACCCGCCGGTGCGCTGGTCGACAACACGCGCAGTAAACGAGCGGTCATCGCGATTGCTGCGTTGCTGGTGACCGGCAGTTGCGTGGTATTGCCCTTCGTGACGTCCTTCAGTCTGGTGGCGATCACTCAGGCGCTGAGCGCCGCAGCGGCATCGGTATTCGCACCGGCCATCTCGGCGATCTCCCTGGGCATCACCGGCCCGCGTGCGTTCACCCGGCGCACCGGACGCAACGAGACCTTCAACCATGCCGGCAACGCCTGCGCGGCGCTGCTGGCCGGTGGGTTTGCCTACTTGTTCGGGCCGGTGGCGGTGTTCTATCTGATGGCGGTCATGGCGCTGTGCAGCGTGATCGCCGTGAGCTTCGTCGACAGCAACGCCATCAACCATGATCTCGCCCGCGGACTCGACCCAAGCGACGCCGCGCACGGCAAGACGCCATCGGGATTGACGGTATTGCTGACCAACAAAGCGCTGCTGATGTTCGCCATCTGTTGTGCCCTCTTCCACTTGGCCAACGCGGCGATGCTGCCACTGGTGAGCCAGAAGCTGGCGCAGGTCAATTTGCAAATGGCGACGCCCCTGACTTCGGCCTGTATCGTCGCCGCGCAACTGGTCATGGTGCCGGTCGCCTTGCTGGTTGGGGCCAAAGCCGATGTGTGGGGACGCAAGCCGCTGCTGCTCGCGGGCTTCCTGATACTGCCGTTGCGCGGTGTGCTCTACACCTTGTCCGCAGACCCTTACTGGCTGGTTGCCGTACAGATGCTCGACGGCGTCGGCGCGGGAGTCTTCGGCGCACTGTTTCCGGTGGTAGTGAAAGATCTGACCTTGGGCACCGGCCACTTCAATGTCAGCCTTGGCGCCCTGTCGACGGTGTTTGGTCTGGGCGCAGCATTAAGTGCCAGCGTTGCGGGTGTTGTATTGCAGGAAGCCGGTTACAACGCGGCATTTCTGACCCTGGCGGTGATAGCCGGGGTGGCATTCGTGCTGTTGTGGCTGGCGGTACCGGAAACCTTGCAGCGGGTGGGGAATGATGTGAATGTTCTTGACCGCGAGGCGCCCTTCACTGCTCCGCCGTAACACCCTATATCGTTAAGTGGGAATTGCTGATGAGGGAGGAAGGATTTGGCTGATAACACGCTTGAGTTCACCGAAAGTGATTTGGCGCAAATGCAGCGCTTCAACCGCAAACTCGCCTGGCTGCCGCGGTTTCGCGTTCGCAATCGGCTGACGCCACGTTTGATCCAGGCATTGCTGCGCGTCAGTCAGATGCTCGGCGCGAACAAACCGGTCAAGCACGGCCTTCAAGTGCAAAGCACTGTGGTTCATTCGCACGCGGCTTCAGTGCCCGTCCGAATCATCCGCGCACAAGGAAAGCCCAAGGGTGTGGTACTTGATTACCACGGTGGCGGCTGGGTGATCGGCAATGCACAGATGAACGATGACCTTAACATCGCAATGGTCAAGGCTTGCAACGTGGCAGTGGTGTCTGTTGACTATCGGTTGGCAGTCAATACGCCGGTTGAGGCGTTGATGGCGGATTGTCTTTGCGCCGCACGCTGGCTGCTGAGCGACGATTGCACGGAATTCGTTGGCCTGCCGGTGATCATTGTCGGTGAATCCGCGGGCGCGCACTTGGCAACCGCAACGTTATTGGCACTCAAACCAGCACCCGGCTTGTTGCAGCGCGTCTGCGGCGCCTTGCTGTATTACGGCGTCTACGATCTCGCGGGCACCCCGAGCGTACACGCCGCACCTGCAGAAACGCTGGTACTCGACGGCCCGGGCATGGTTGAGGCGCTGCGCCTGCTGACTCCAGGACTGAGCGATGATGAACGCCGACAGGCGCCATTGTCTCCGCTTTACGGCGATTTGAGCGGATTGCCACCGGCGTTGATGTTCACCGGTGAACTGGATCCGCTGCGCGATGACACGCTGGAACTCGCTGAGCGTTGGCAACAATCGGCACCGGTTGAAGTACATCTACTGCCCTCGTCCGCCCATGGTTTTATTCATTTTCCTACCACCATGCTAGTGGTGTTCTGGACCACAGCCGAGCGTGGCTTTCGCGTCAGATCGGAGCAGTTAGAAGCTAATTGGCAAGCGAAGCACTTTCCTGCGGGCAAAACAAAACCCCAACTGCTTTCGCAATTGGGGTTTTGGAATTTAATCTTGACGATGACCTACTCTCACATGGGGAAACCCCACACTACCATCGGCGATGCATCGTTTCACTTCTGAGTTCGGGATGGGATCAGGTGGTTCCAACGCTCTATGGTCGTCAAGAAATTCGGGTACTGACTCGTGACCGGCTGGCCTCGCTTCAGCAAATCGGGTATGTGATACAGGTGTTTGTGAGCAGCGCGAACTTTCGGTTCATTGCGTCTTCACACACCGCAATCTGGTCTCTTTCGAGCATTCAAATTGCTTGGGTGTTATATGGTCAAGCCTCACGGGCAATTAGTATTGGTTAGCTCAACGCCTCACAGCGCTTACACACCCAACCTATCAACGTCGTATCTTCGACGGCCCTTCAGGGAACTCAAGGTTCCAGTGAGATCTCATCTTGAGGCAAGTTTCCCGCTTAGATGCTTTCAGCGGTTATCTTTCCCGAACATAGCTACCCGGCAATGCCACTGGCGTGACAACCGGAACACCAGAGGTTCGT
>NZ_JABULD010000326.1:0-9730 GCF_014060985.1 Pseudomonas sp. MD195_PC81_125 | reverse complement strand
CGATCAAGCATGTCGGCGAAGATATCTTCCGTGCCGTCCCACGTGAGAATCTCTTCGAGTTTCTCTCCCGGAAATTCTTGCTCCTGCAACAAGGCATCCACGGTTTCAGAGCGTACGTGAACCCTGCCAATGGGCGATGTGCTGCCGGAAAGCGCCAGTAGCAACATTGGGTCGACGTTGACTGTCTTGGCCAAGCGATTGCGTAACTGTTCCAGCACATAGCCTTCTGGCAGGTTCATTTGAAAAACAGGATGCAGTTCGCGCCGACGAAATTCGTCATGCCGTACAGGCATCGAGAGGCTAATGGCCATTTTTGGCGATGCATCTTCGTGATCGAAAAGTGAAATCTTCGGCATTGCTGAAAAGTCTGCCGCTATTACCTTGTGGGGTGCTGACTTGAAGAGAGGCCATTTTCATTCGAATAAATCTCCAAGCTCTTCAAGGGTTGGCATCGTTGCTGGAACCACCGAGAGTTCGCAGTCCAGTGCAGCCAAAACGCGCGCATAAGCGATCATGCCGACAGAAAGGGTACCTTTCTCCACCGCGATGACTTTGTATCTTGTCAGTCCCGCCAGATCGGCAAGCTGCGCCTGTGTCAGGCCACGATTTATGCGTTTCTCTCGTAATTGGATACCGAGACGGCCGATCAATAGAGTGTGATCCATGTTGTGATACCGTAACAATTTGAAGCCAATGTAGCGTATGCGCAACATTTAATCTATTTGCCTCAAGAAACCCGCCGTAAGGCGGGTTTTTTGTGGGCGATTATTTCTTCAACCCCACATGATCCAGGCCTGATTCACCGCCAGTTCACCGAGCATGACGATTTGCGCGATGCCCAGTGCGGTCTTGCGGTGGGAGGGGTCGAGGATGGCGGCGAAGTTGTTGAGCATGTCGCTTGCCGAGCCCAGGGTTTCGCTGGCGTTGGCGAGCAGGGATTCGCTGTCGTACTTCGGGTTGGCGAGGTACATGGGCTCGGGTTTGTTGCTGCTCGCCATGATGAGGGCGGCGGGATTGAGATAATGGTCGAGGGCGCGTTCGGCGGCGTCGTGGAGTTTTCTGGAGTCGAGGGATTCGTAGGGGGAGGCTGGATCTTTGTCTGGCGGGTGTGGTGTTGATTTGGTCATGTTTCGTCTCCGGTAAATGGAGCCGGCACCGGATCGCTACTAAACGAAGGGGTGGCAGCTGAACGCAGGTTAGTAGACCGGGGAGACGCGACCGGCGCACCCGAAGGCGCCCTGCGTACAGCTACCATCAAGCGCGGATGAATGTCCGACTGAATGGTGCCAATGCGCATCGCGTAACCTCGGGCTACTAAACCCGATCACTGGAAATCAGTGACGCGAATCAAGTTACCGATGGCCCTCCAGGCGCACAAGCCGGCGGATTCTGGCGTAGCTGTAGGTATCCACGCAAGTTGTTGTAGGCATCGGGAAGTAACCGCCGAGCGATTTAAACAACACCGTTTAAAGGATGTCCGACTGGCAATAAATAACACTGTGGCGAGGGAGCTTGCTCCCGCTGGACTGCGCAGCAGGCCTCGCTTCTGAAAAAGGGGCCGCTACGCGACCCAGCGGGAGCAAGCTCCCTCGCCACAGATTTAGCGCAAACTTTCAGTTAACCGGCGATCTCTGTCATACGTTGCCACAACGCGTAGTACACCCGCCCGGATTTCTGCTCGCGGTGCAGGCGCCAGTTGCCCGGCAGGCCCAACGTCGATGGCGCGGTCTCGCTTTCAGTGTAGATCCACGAATCCGGCGCCAGCCATTGGCGCTCTTCGAGCAAAGTGCAGACCGCTGGCAGCAGGTTCTGGTTGAACGGCGGATCGAGAAATACCAGATCGAACGGCGAGGCGACCTGGGTCTCCAGATAACGCAGCGCGTCGGCGGTCTGCACCTGGCCGTTGGTACAGCGCAGGGTGCCGAGGTGTTCCTTCAGGCTCGATACCGCTACGTGGCTGGCATCCAGCGCTTGACCCATGGCCGCGCCACGCGACAGTGCTTCAAGAAACAGCGCGCCGCTGCCGGCGAACGGGTCCAGTACTTTGGCCCCGGCGACGTACGGCGCGAGCCAGTTGAACAGGGTTTCGCGCACGCGGTCCGGCGTCGGGCGCAGGCCCGGCGCATCGGGGAAACTCAGTTTGCGGCTGCGCCATTCGCCGCCGATGATGCGCAGCTGGTTCACACCGTTATGGACGTTCTGCGCAGGTTTTTTAGGACGAGTAGCCATTAATGCTCCGGAACCCCGAGCGGTGGCTCGGCAGGTTTATCAGATGGGGCCGGTAACGGCTTTTGCGGCACGGTCGGGCCAGCGCTGACGATGACCAGTTTGTCCGTGCTCAGGTGTTTGTTCATCGCGTCTTTGACCTGCTCGACAGTCAGGCTCTGGGACTGACGCATGAAGTCATCCAGATAGCTCAGCGGCAGATTATAGAAGCCCATGGCGCCCAGTTGGCCGACGATATCGGCGTTGCTTGCGGTGGACAGCGGGAAGCTGCCGGCCAGCTCGCGTTTGGCGTCGTCGAGTTCTTTCTGGGTCGGGCCGCTCTTCAGGTAATCGGCGAGCACGTCCTGCACCAGTTTCAGCGTGCCTTCGCTCATTTCCGCGCGGGTCTGCAGGTTGATCATGAACGGGCCGCGAGCCTGCATCGGGCTGAACCCGGAATACACGCCGTAGGTCAGGCCGCGCTTCTCGCGCACTTCGCTCATCAGCCGGGTGCCGAAACCGCCACCACCGAGGATCTGGTTGCCCATCGACAGCGCCGCGTAATCCGGGTCGTCACGGTCGATGCCCAGCTGTGCGAGCAGCAGGTTGGTTTGCTTGGACGGGAACTCGATGTGATTGACGCTGGCTTTCGGTTCCTGCGGCTGGGCGATTTTCGCCAACGCCGGGCCTTTCGGCAGGGCGCCGGAGACCTGATTGGCAATCGCCTCCGCCTCGGCGCGCGACAGGTCACCGACCAGCGCGATCACCACGTTGCCCGCCGCGTAGGCCTTGGCGTGGAACTCACGCAGTTGCGCCAGAGTGATCTTCGGCACGCTCTGCGGGTTGCCGTCGCTGGAATGCGCGTAAGGGTGGTCGCCGTACAAGCGCTTCATCAGCTCAAGGCTGGCGAGTTTGCCGGGGTTCTGTTTCTGGTATTCGAAACCGGCGAGCATCTGATTCTTGATGCGCGCGAAGGAGTCGGTCGGGAACGTGGGTTTGCCCACTACTTCGGAGAACAGCTTGAGCGCTGGCTCGCGCTTGTCGGCGGCACTCAGACTGCGCAGCGACGCCAGCGCCATGTCCTTGTAGGCACCGTTGCCGAAATCCGCGCCAAGGCTTTCGAAGCCTTGGGCGATGGCGCCGACGTCCTTGCCCGCCACACCTTCGTTGAGCATGGCATTGGTCAGGACTGCCAGGCCCGGCGCATTGCCGTCCTGGCTGCTGCCAGCGGCGAAGATCAGGCGCATGTCGAACATCGGCAGCTCATGGGCTTCGACAAACAGCACCTTGGCGCCTTCGGCGGTGTTCCAGGTCTGCACGTCGAGCTTGCGGCTGGCCGGGGCCTTGCCATCGAGTTCGGCCAGCGATTGCAGCTTCTGGCTGGTCTTGGCGTTGTCCAGCGCTTCGCTGGCGTCGGGTTTGACTCCCGGCATCAGATAGAACGCGGCAGAGCCGATCACGGCGATGGCGATCAAACCGAGCAACAGGCGTGGGGATTTGCGCTCACTCATGAGTCGTCTCCAGTGGCAGGACATGGGCGACGCTGAGACGTTCGCGGGTGAAATACAGCTTGGCGGCGTTCTGGATGTCTTGCGGGGTTACGCTTTCCAGATCGGCGAGTTCGGTGTCCATCAACTTCCAAGACAGACCGACCGTTTCCAGTTGACCGATCGCGGTGGCCTGGCTGGTGATCGAATCACGTTCGAACACCAGGCCGGCGATGACCTGTGCCCGCACGCGCTCGAGTTCTTCGGCGGACGGTGCGGTGGTTTTCAGTTGTTCCAGCAGTTTCCACAGACCGGCTTCAGCTTGCGCCATGGTCTTGTTCTTCTGCGTATTCGGCGTTGCCGACAGGGTGAACAGGCTGTCGCCACGGGTGTAGGCGTCGTAGCTCGACGAACCGCCGGAAACCAGCTCTTCGCCGCGCTCCAGTTGCGTCGGGATGCGCCCGCTGTAGCCGCCGTCGAGCAGCGCCGAGATCAGGCGCAGGGCGTTGACCGAGCGCTTGTCTTCAGCGGTGGCGATGCTGGGCACGTTGAAGCCGAGCATCAGGCTGGGCAGTTGGGTCTGCACATGCAGGGTGATCTGGCGCTCACCCGGCTCGGCCAGTTCCAGCGGTTTCTTTGCTGGCGGCACGTCGCGCCTGGCAATCGGCCCGAAGTAGCGCTGGGCGAGGGTCTTCACTTCATCAGGAGTGACGTCGCCGACCACCACCAGCGTGGCGTTGTTCGGCGCATACCAGGATTGATACCAGTGACGCAGCTCCTCAACCTTCATCCGGTCAAGGTCCGCCATCCAGCCAATGGTCGGCGTGTGGTAGCCGCTGGCCGGGTAAGCCATCGCCTTGTAGCGCTCGTAGGCTTTAGACATCGGCTTATCGTCAGTGCGCAGGCGGCGCTCTTCCTTGATGACTTCGATTTCCTTGGCGAACTCGTCCGCCGGCAGGCGCAGATTGGCCATGCGGTCGGCTTCCAGTTCAAACGCTACGCCCAGACGGTCGCGGGCCAGCACCTGGTAATAGGCGGTGAAGTCGTCACTGGTGAAGGCGTTTTCTTCGGCGCCCAAGTCGCGCAGGATCAGCGAGGCTTCGCCGGGGCCGACTTTCTCGCTGCCCTTGAACATCATGTGCTCGAGCGCGTGGGACAAACCGGTCTGGCCCGGGGTTTCGTAGCTGGAGCCGACCTTGTACCAGACCTGCGACACCACGACTGGCGCGCGATGGTCTTCGCGCACGACGACCTTCAGGCCGTTGTCGAGGGTGAATTCGTGGGTCGGTTGCGGGTCGGCCGCCAGGGCCGAAAGGGGCAGGCAGACTGTGCTGAGCAGCAGGCCTGCAGCGCGGCGGGCTAGAGCATTCATTCGTTTTTTAACCTGTTGGGCTGCCCGCTTGGTCTTAGCGTCGGCGGGCGAGAGGGTGCTAGGATACTGATCCGTTTTACCGGCGACCACGCCTATCAGGTTTTCAGGCCTGATGCGGTTGTATAGGTTGGCGGCAGAAAGCTGCGGTTTATCGACTAGACTTCGCTTTTTCGCCGATTTTGCCGGTTGAGTCCTTCGTTAATACGAATCTTTGGGGTGCCGCTGGCGCCTCGACAAAATGTTGCGCGTGAACAAGCTGGATGAAACACAGTCTGTTCTGCATCGAATATTTATTTGCCGGGGCGCCCTTATGGCGCGTCGCTACCGTGAGATAGCCGTCCTCCATGTTTGGTTCCAACGACGACAAGAAGACCCCAGCTGCGGCTGGCGAGAAGAAAAGCCTGTTCGGATGGCTGCGTAAGAAACCGCAGGAACCCGTCGTCGAACAGCCGCCCGAGATTCCTGAACCGGCTCCGACGCCAGCGCCTGCCATAGAAGAAGAGTCGGCGCCGATCGTGCTGCCGATTGCCGAGCCGGTGCTGCAACCGGTTGAGCCAGAGCCGCAACCTGAAACCCCGGCGGCGGCCGAGTTGCCCCTGACCCCGGCGGCCGAGCCGTGGCTGACCTTGCCGGTGGCGGAAGAGCCGGTGGCGTTGGTCGAAGAGGCATCGCCGCATGTGACGCCGCCGATTCCGGCGCCCGCCGCGTTCGTCCCTGAAGTCGCTCCGGCGCCAGTGGTTGAGCCGGTTGTCGAGCCGGCACCGGTTGTTCCCGAACCCGTGGCCCCGGTGGTCGTCGCCCCTGTTGCGCCGGTCGTTCAGCAGCCTGCACCTGCACCGGTCGTCGCTGCTCCGGTGGTGCCGGTAGACGTGGTTGCTGAAACGCCAGTGGAAGCCCCGCGCAGCGAAGAAACCAAAGTCGGCTTTTTCGCCCGCCTCAAGCAAGGCCTGTCGAAAACCAGCGCCAGCATCGGCGAGGGCATGGCCAGCCTGTTTCTCGGCCGTAAAACCATTGATGACGATTTGCTCGATGAGCTGGAAACCCGTCTGCTGACCGCCGACGTCGGTGTCGAAGCCACCACGCAGATCATCCAGCGCTTGACCCAGAAGGTCGCCCGCAAAGAACTGGCCGACGCCGACGCGCTGTACAAGTCGCTGCAGGCCGAGCTGGCGGCGATGCTGAAACCGGTCGAACAGCCGCTGAAAATCGCCTCGCAGACCAAGCCGTTCGTGATTCTGGTGGTGGGCGTCAACGGCGCCGGCAAGACCACCACCATCGGCAAGCTGGCGAAGAAGCTGCAGCTGGAAGGCAAGAAAGTCATGCTTGCCGCCGGTGATACCTTCCGCGCCGCTGCCGTTGAGCAGTTGCAGGTCTGGGGCGAGCGCAACAAGATCCCGGTGATCGCCCAGCACACCGGTGCCGACTCCGCGTCGGTGATCTTCGACGCCGTGCAGGCCGCCAAGGCCCGTGGCATTGACGTGCTGATCGCCGACACCGCCGGTCGTCTGCACACCAAAGACAACCTGATGGAAGAGTTGAAGAAAGTTCGCCGGGTGATCGGCAAGCTCGACGCCGACGCGCCGCACGAAGTGTTGCTGGTGCTCGACGCTGGCACCGGTCAGAACGCCATCAACCAGGCCAAGCAATTCAACCAGACCGTCGAACTGACCGGCCTGGCGCTGACCAAGCTCGACGGCACCGCCAAGGGCGGGGTGATTTTCGCCCTGGCCAAGCAGTTTGGCCTGCCGATCCGCTACATCGGTGTCGGTGAAGGCATCGACGATCTGCGTACCTTTGAAGCCGAACCCTTTGTCCAGGCACTGTTTGCCGAGCGGGAGCGTTCATGATTCGTTTCGAACAGGTCGGTAAACGCTACCCGAACGGTCACGTCGGCTTGCATGAGCTGAGCTTTCGAGTCCGTCGTGGCGAGTTTCTGTTTGTCACCGGTCACTCCGGTGCCGGTAAATCCACACTGTTGCGCCTGCTGCTGGCGATGGAGCGTCCGACCAGCGGCAAACTGCTGCTGGCCGGGCAAGACCTGAGCACCATCAGCAATGCGCAGATTCCGTTCCTGCGCCGGCAGATCGGCGTGGTGTTCCAGAATCACCAGTTGCTGTTCGATCGCACGGTGTTCAACAACGTCGCGCTGCCGCTGCAGATTCTCGGGCTGTCCAAGGCCGAGATCGCCAAGCGCGTCGATTCGGCGCTGGAGCGCGTGGCGCTGTCGGATAAAACCGATCTGTACCCCGGCGACCTGTCCACTGGTCAGCAACAGCGCGTCGGCATTGCCCGCGCCATCGTTCACCGTCCGGCGCTGCTGCTGGCGGACGAACCGACCGGTAACCTCGACCCGCGTCTGGCGGCCGAGATCATGGGCGTGTTCGAAGATATCAACCGACTGGGCACCAGCGTGCTGATCGCCAGTCACGACCTGGCCCTGATTGCGCGCATGCGGCACCGCATGCTGACCCTGCAGCGCGGCCGCTTGATTGGCGACGGGGAGGCCGGCGTATGAGTGCGACACGCAGTCCGAAGGTTTCCGAGCGCGTGGCCCCGAAGGCCGCCGACCCGCAACCGCCGAAGAAGAAAAAACACGACGATGACGACGGCCCGGACTTTTCCACGCTGTTGCGCTCGTGGATCGAAAGTCACCGTGCCAGCCTGCTCGACAGCCTGCGTCGCCTTGGCAAGCAGCCGATCGGCAGCTTCTTCACCTGCATGGTGATGGCCGTGGCGCTGAGCTTGCCGATGGGGCTGTCGCTGCTGATCAATAACGTCGAGCGTCTCGGCGGTTCGTGGCAGCGGGCGGCGCAGATTTCGCTGTATCTGCAACTGGACGCCACGCCCGCGCAGGGCGAATCGTTGCGCGAGCAGATCAAAGGCATGCCCGGCGTTGCTGATGCCGAATATGTCGGCCGTGACCAGGCGCTGGAAGAGTTTCAGCAGCAGTCCGGTCTGGGCGAAGCCCTGCGCGAGCTGCCGGAGAACCCGCTGCCGGGCGTGGTGCTGGTGACCCCGAACGAGGTCGACAAGCCGACCCTGGAAGCATTAAGACAAAAACTTTCCGAGCTGCCCAAGGTACAACAGGCGCAACTTGATCTAGTCTGGGTCGAGCGTCTGGCTGCCATCCTCAAGCTCGGTGATCGTTTTGTCTTCGGTCTGACGGTGCTTCTGGTTTCTGCATTACTTTTGGTGATAGGCAATACCATTCGTCTTCATATTGAAAACCGCCGCACAGAGATAGAAGTGATTAAACTCGTCGGCGGCACCGACAGCTATGTGCGCCGTCCCTTCCTTTATATGGGCGCGCTGTATGGCTTCGGTGCAGGTGTTCTGTCCTGGGGTGTGCTGGCGTTCGGCCTGAACTGGCTGAACGACGCGGTGGTTGGACTGGCCGGCTTGTACGGCAGTGATTTCGCGCTGGCCGGAGTGCCAGTTGCCGACGGTCTGTCGCTCTTGCTTGGCGCGGTGCTGTTGGGTTATATCGGTGCATGGATTGCAGTCGCACGTCATCTCAGGGAGCTGGCGCCGAAGTAGAATCTTTTTTGCGCGTGATTGACCTTGCGGTTTTTTTGGGAACTTGTACTTGAATTCCCGGTCAATTTTTCGCAGTGCCGAGAGGCACGAGTATGTAAGTGGGAGGTTTTTTCGCATGACCAATTCTTTGCAACCTGCGTACGCGTTGGTTCCGGGTGCGAACCTGGAAGCCTATGTGCACACCGTCAACAGCATTCCATTGCTGACGCCGGAGCAGGAGCGTGAACTGGCCGAGAGTCTCTACTATGAGCAGGATCTGGGGGCGGCTCGGCAGATGGTGCTCGCCCACCTGCGATTTGTCGTACACATTGCCCGTAGCTATTCCGGCTACGGTCTGGCTCAGGCTGACCTGATCCAGGAAGGCAACGTCGGGCTGATGAAGGCGGTAAAACGCTTCAACCCGGAAATGGGTGTGCGTCTGGTGTCGTTCGCCGTGCACTGGATCAAGGCGGAAATTCACGAGTTCATCCTGCGCAACTGGCGCATTGTGAAGGTCGCGACCACCAAGGCCCAGCGCAAGCTGTTCTTCAACCTGCGCAGCCAGAAGAAACGTCTGGCGTGGCTGAACAACGAGGAAGTCCACCGTGTGGCGGAAAGCCTCGGCGTCGAACCACGTGAAGTGCGCGAGATGGAAAGTCGCCTGACCGGCCATGACATGGCCTTCGACCCGGCTGCAGAAGCTGACGACGACAGTGCTTTCCAGTCGCCGGCCAACTACCTGGAAGACCACCGGTACGATCCGGCGCGTCAACTGGAAGATGCCGACTGGAGCGACAACTCCAACCACAACCTGCACGAAGCGCTGGAAGTGCTGGACGAACGTAGCCGCGACATCCTCTACCAGCGCTGGCTGGCAGAAGAGAAAGCCACGCTGCACGACCTGGCGCAGAAGTACAAACGTATCGGCCGAGCGGATCCGTCAGCTCGAGAAGAGCGCGATGAACAAGCTCAAGTTGTCGATCGCCGCGTAACCGGCGTCAAGGCAATAAAAAACCGCCCCGATCAGCGATGATCGGGGCGTTTTCATTTCTGTTTCAACACAAATCCCTGTGGGAGCGAGCTTGCTCGCGAATGCGGTTTATCAGTGATATCAATGCAAGCTGGCACACCGCTTTCGCGAGCAGGCTCG
>NZ_JABULD010000726.1:0-7362 GCF_014060985.1 Pseudomonas sp. MD195_PC81_125 | reverse complement strand
GGAGATTCTTGTTTTTGTTTGCCAAACTTAAATATCTTCAATACTTCGCAGGCAGTGTATTGAATTATTGTTTTTATAGTTCAGTCCTTGAGGATTAAGGACGCTAAAGCAACATCAGTTGATGGACTACATAAAGGCCGAATTGGCAACAAAGTGGCCAGGCCCTACCTCCAGATAGCTTACGTCAGGCGCCTGATAGTTAATGTCGTAAATCCTGCTCGGCACAACTTCTTCCATTAGGCTGAACGGTTTCCTGGGGGCGTCCAAATCAGCAGAAGGTACGGCGCTCAATAACTTTTGAGTGTAGGCATGATGCGGATTTTCAAATACCGAGCGACGCGGGCCAATTTCGACAATACGGCCGTGGTACATCACCCCCACCCGATGACTGACCCGCTCAACCACCGCAAGGTCATGGGAGATGAACAGAAATGAAATTCCCATATCACGCTGCAAATCCTGCAGAAGATTGATCACTTGTGCCTGAATGGACACGTCCAGGGCCGATACCGCTTCATCGGCAATGATCAGTTTGGGGGATAGCGTCAGCGCGCGTGCGATGCAAATACGCTGCCTCTGTCCTCCGGAAAACTCGTGCGGATAACGTTTCGCATGTTCAGCAGACAGCCCAACTCGCTCCAACAGGTTTCGAACTTGCTTGCGCGCCTCGGCGCCACGGGCAATGTTATGCACATATAGCGGCTCTAAAAGACTGTCCTCGATCGTCAGGCGCGGGTTGAGGGATGCATAAGGGTCTTGAAAGACCATTTGAATGTCGCGACGCAGCGTCTTCAAACCGCTCTTGTTCAACGAGGCAAGGTTTTTACCGCCGAAGACGATATCCCCTCCCTGTATGGGCATCAGGCCGGCGATCGCGCGGGCGCTGGTTGATTTGCCACACCCGGACTCACCCACCAGTGCTAGTGTTTCACCTGAGTAGATGTCGAAGTCGATAGCTTCGACGGCATGAACCCGGCGTCTGACTTTTCCGAGGAGACCACCCTTGAGGTCATATCGAATGGATAACGACTTTACGCTTAGGATGGGTGGATGTTCGTAATCAGGGGCGACGTTATGGGCTGGTTCCGATCTCGCTGACGTTTCAGCAGTTTTATCATCGATCAGCGGAAACTTTGCGGGCAAACAAGTGCCGTGCATTGAGCCAATTTTAGGAACCGCGGCCAGCAGTGCGCGGGTATAGGGTTGCGGGGGTGACTGCAGAATAGCCTTGGCGGGACCCTGCTCGACGGTCTCGCCTTTTTTCATCACCATCACCTGGTCTGCGACCTCAGCCACCACGCCCATATCGTGCGTGATAAAGATAACACCCATTGCCAGGCTGCTTTGCAGCTCCTTGATGATGCGCAGAATCTGCGCCTGGACCGTTACGTCCAGCGCGGTTGTGGGCTCATCGGCGATCAGCAATGTAGGCTCACAGACCAGCGACATGGCAATCATGATGCGCTGACGCATCCCGCCGGAGAGTTCGTGGGGAAATCTGTTCATGATCTGCTTCGCATCAGGAATGCGTACCAAATCGAGCATACGTAACGCCTGGGCTTCCGCTTCTGCACGACTGCAGTGCTTATGCAGAATAATGGCCTCAGTGAGTTGAGCGCTGATCTTGAAGACAGGATTCAGTGAGGTCATGGGTTCCTGGAAGATCATCGACATCGACGACCCTCTGAGATGACGCATCACGGACTCGGGAGCTGAGACCAGGTCGATCATTTTGTTGTCCCTGGTTTGCAGCTCCATCGAACCTGAAAGCACCCTCCCACCGGCTCGCTTGATCAGGCCCACCATTGCCATTGAAGTCACGGATTTTCCGGAGCCGGACTCGCCTACGATCGCTAGCGTCTGACCGCGCATAACCTCAAAGGAAACGTCACGTACGACAGTCGATTCGCGGCCTATCGCGCCGAACCCCACGCTCAGGTTTTTAACGCGAGCTACCAAATTCTGGTTCATGGAAGGCTCCTTTAATCGACGATTTTCGAGATGGCGGCGTCGAGGTCGGCACGGGATTGGGCGACCTTCTGCCGGTGTTGGGCAACCCACTCGCAATCTTGCTGAAGCTCTTTTCGTGCAATCGACAACAACCTCTTGATTTCGCCCGGGCCTACTCCACCCGCAGAGATTCGGGTTTCAACAAACCGGCGCGGATTCAACGAGTCGCGGACCTGCGCATCAGAGTAGTGGAGCGCTGAACCAATAGTCTCCATGGCGGCTTGATCCAGTGCGGCACCCGTCACCATTCCGGGCGATACACCGGCGAGCAAGCTGTTACGAACCAAGCGCGCCACCACGTGGTGAACCTGACGGAACGAGATACCTTGATCTCGAACGATAACGTCGGCGAGATTGCTCGCCGTACACCAACTCCCCGACAAGAGATCCGCCATCCGGTCCTCATGCACGATCAGCGTTTCGATGATGCCAGTGAACAGGTCGAGCATTCCCTCTGTAGTTGCAAGGGCATCGTGTATAAGCGGCAAGTCGCGCATTGCCTGATCGCCGGTCCCTTCGGATCTAAAGGTTGCCAGCGCAGTGCTGAGCCAGGTAACAGACCCTCCGGCTGCCTTCTTGATCGTTTCCAAACCACTGGGATTTTTCTTCTGCGGGAAAATACTGCTGGTGCCGCAGTAACCGTCGTGGCTCTCTACTGTCCCGAATTCGACACTCGACCAGATGTGCAGATCGGTAGCGAGATCGTTCAAATCAGCCATAACGAATGATAAAGCGCCGATCGTCTCCGCCGCGTACCACGCTTCCCGGCCCAGTTTGGAGTTTTCAACAAGGCTATCGAAACCCAACAAATGCGTTGTACGCTCCCGATCCAAAGGCCAAGACGTACCGGCCAGCCCCACGGCACCGAGAGGGTTTCGATTGACTCTGCTATAGGCCTGCATCAGGCGGCTAAAACTATCGTGCAGTCTTGAAGTAAAACTCAGCAGGTAGTGGCCAAAGACCCAAGGCTGGGCGTGCTGCATATGTGTATAGCCCGGCATAATGGTGCTCGAGTACTGAGCTGCCTTCTGAATCAGCGCCACCTGAAACTCATTGATTCGATCCAGCACGGCAAGAATGCGCTTTCGGTCGTACAGACGACGCACCGTCGCACCTTGGTCGATACGACTGCGGCCTGTATGCATTTGCCCTGCGGAATCTTCACCAATTTTGGAGAACAGGTACGATTCAACCTGGAGTAGAAAGCTGCCTTTCTTCACATCAAACGGGAAGTCTGATGGAGACATTTCCCGTATCCGTCGAAGCTCCGCCAGGATGGCTTGCCCTACGGATTCAGACAAAATTTTCTGCTCTACGAGCATTACAGTATGAGCCAGGTCAACTTCAACGAATTCATTAAATTGCCGCTTTTCGGTTTCAAGAGCAGGAATGTCATGGTATTTGACCATGCGCTCGGCAGGAGGGGCGCTCAAGCGAGCATCAGTTAACAGGGCTTCGTTAGCATGTACATTCGACATTTAAATCACCGGTCAATAAGTTCTACATTCTTAAAATCGATGGTCCCTTCATAATCAATATCAAGACCATTCAAACCTTTGCGCACGCCGACAACTTGTTCTTGGTCAAAAAGAGGCAGATTGTCTGCATCCTGTTCCCAAAGAATCTGTTGTATCTGGCCGTAATAGGACATGCGCTTTTTCTCATCCAGCTCACGAGAGGCAAGTTGGAGATACTTGTCTACATCGGGATTGCTATACCCTGTTAGATTCTGTGGATCACCCGTAGATAACTTCCGGCGCAGGCGAATGTCCGCATCAGAAATACCTGTTCCGAGCAACCACATGTTTGCATCATTTGTCCCTTTACCCGTTCCTTTTCCTGGATCCGGGCGATACAAGTTCTTTTGATACGTTGCCCACTCCCATACTTTGAATTCGGTCTTGAGCCCTACCGCATTGAGATAGCCTTGAACAACCTCGGCGACTTGTCGGTCCTTGGTATAGCGTCCCGCCGGGGTCCACATAACAATTGTTCCTGGATAGCCTCCGGGATAAACTTCATTAATGATTTTTTTTCGCAGCCTCAGGATCGTACTTGACCGGAGCAAACGCTTGTCGAGCTTGTGTGCCTTCGGGAAATGGACCTGTAGGCACTTTTCCATATCCAAGCAGAACTTTGTTTACCAACGCCTGGCGATCAATTGCCATACTGACTGCACGGCGGATACGCGCGTCATCGAATGGCGGCTTTGTCAGGTTCATTTCAAAGAAGATCTGGAATGTACTGGGCACGCGGATCAACTTAGATTTATTGAGTTCCGTTAACTCAATCGCGGCTTCTGGCGACAAATTTGCAGCGACGTCCGCATTGTTTGTCCGCAGCTCAATTACTCGAGAAGCGTCCTCTCTTACTGGCCGAAATACAATTTTTGAAGGCTTTCCTGCTTCTCCATAAAAAGAAGCATTCTTTTCAATCACGGCCTGATCATTGGGTATCCAACTATCAAAAATGTAGGGTCCAGTACCGACGGGATGATGTCCATAGGCTCGTCCGTATTTAGCAACGGCTGCCGGGCTACTCATTGACGAGGATTCTTTTGCCAGCAGTTCCAGCATAGTGGGGGAAGCATTTTTGGTCGTGATCTGTACCTGATACGGCGACACAGCCTCCACAGCCAAAATATCCGCATAATAAGAACGATGTGGAGATCCCAGTTTTGGGTTGCGAATTCTATCTAGGTTGAATTTCACTGCCTCAGCATTGAAATCCGTACCATCATGGAATTTGACTCCCTGCTTCAATACAAATGTCCATTGCTTGCCATCTTCCGTTCTGGACCATGATTCTGCCAAATCAGGCACAAAATTAGAGCGGTCGTTTCCATCCCAATCTATGAGCCTGTTGAACAAGTGATCAATGACATTATAAGAAGGTACGCTGCGCGAAATGGCAGGGTCCAAAGTGTCTATATCAGCGCCCTGAACGAGGGTTATTTGCCCAGGCTCTTTGGCGTGGGCAACAGTCGGCAAACTGGCCGACAGCCCTATGATGCCTAGAACAGAAAAACTGCGTATGAGTACTGCCAGGAAATTTAAGCGTCCCATCACATCGTCTCGCTCTATTATTTTTGTGGAACTCATCGGCGATTACCCGCCCTGATTTCAATTAAGCGTTTCGCGATTTCGGATCGATATAATCCCGTAGCGCATCGCCAACAATGTTAAAGCTCAATATGGTCAAGACCAGGGCGCATCCAGGCGCGAGCAAGACATACGGATGTGTGGTCAGCAACGGCCGCGACTCGGCGATCATCGAACCCCACTCCGGCGTTGGCGGCGGTGGGCCAAGTCCCAGAAAGCTAAGCCCAGAACCAATCAGGATGGCTTCAGCCAGCGATACGGTTGCCTGAATAATGACCAGCGAACCAATGTTGGGCAGGATATGCACCAGCAACAATCGCAGATCACCGACTCCGATGGATTTCGAGGCTAGAACAAACTCCCGATTTCTCAGCGCCATCACCGGTCCTGCAAAAAAACGGACGTAGATAGGAATGGTTGAGATGGCAATGGCGAGTGTCAGGCTTAAGATGCTGTTTCCCGCGACGGTAATAATCAAAATTGCTACCAAGGTCCTGGGGAACGCGATCATGGAATCCATAATCCGCATTACCAGACTGGCGACGGCACCGTTGTAATATCCGCAAGCTGCGCCTACCGAAACGCCAACCAGCATCGCAATAGCGACACTGGTAACCGCTACAGTGAGTGTGATGCGAGCGCCCCACAGGACTCTTCCTAACAAGTCCCGGCCCATTTGATCCGTTCCAAGCAAAGACTCGGTACCCGGACCAATAAGTGATTTGGACAAGTTGATCTTTGTCACCGAATCCCAGTCAAACAGGAAAGGGGCGCAAAACGCAGCTACGATCATTGCCAGGATGACAATAAATGCACCAAGCGCAAACCAACGCTTATTGGATATAAGGAAGCCAACAAAGCCCAGCCGACGTTTTTTCGGCAGATTCATATCAGCCTTAGTTGTAGGTGATGCGAGGATCGAGGATGCCATATACGAGGTCCACAATTAAATTGATGATCACTACCAAGGCTGCAAACACAAGGACTGTACCTTGAACTACATAAATGTCTCGAGCCATAATTGCATCAATCAGGAACCGCCCCATACCGGGCCAGGCAAATACGGTTTCGACAATAACAGCCCCTCCCAGCAGGCGGCCAAAATCCATCCCGAAGACTGTAACAAGTGGAATGGACGCATTAGAAAGTGCGTGTTTAAGAATAACTTTGTAGCTGGGTACACCTTTCGCGTAGGCGGTACGAATGTAATCTTCCTTCAGCACGTCCATCATTGTGGATCGAGCTAGCCTCGAAAAAGTTGCAACATACGGCAAGCCCAGAGTCACCGCCGGCAATATCAAATGCTGCCACCCGCCTCTTCCGGTGGGCGGTAGCCAGCCTAGGCTGGCTGAAAAGATCGACATTAATATAAGGCCGAGAAAAAAACCGGGGACTGAGATACCCAAAACTGCAAAGGTGGTGAGCGAACTATCAAGCAATCCCCTGGGCCTTAGTGCCGCGATAATACCCAGCGGGACACCAATGATGACTGCGAGCAGCATTCCGGCAGCGGTCAACTCAATAGTCGCTGGGAGCGTTCTTGAAATGCCTTCAAGTACCGGAGTAAATGTCTGGAACGATTCACCGAAATCGCCACTGACAATTTTTTTTACATAGATGATGTATTGAGTAGCGAGTGGTTGATCCAGCCCATAGTTTTGCCGGATTTGTGCAACATCTTCTGCAGTCGCATCAGGTCCCGCAGCCAGTTGAGCCGGATCACCCGGAATAAAATGCATCACCAGGAATACCACAATAGATACTCCCAATAACATCGGTAGCAGGAGTATTAACCTGCGCAAGGTATAGTTCAGCACGAGTTGTCCTCTTTTTATTTTGCGTCAGCACTACCCGGCATTATTGCGAAGCCATGCTGTTAGCTAAAACAACGCAAATAGATCATCGCTCTGTCACACTCCTATCGCAAACCGGTAAGATGTTGGACGCGCATAACAAAATGTTATACGTTTAACCGAAAGCCCCTCTCCTATACCGCTCGAGCGCTACGATGAAGTTAAATCCCCGCCAACTGGAAGCCTTTCGGGCAGTCATGCTCACCGGTAGCATGACCATCGCCGCCGAAGCGCTACAGATAACCCAACCCGCTGTCAGCAGGCTCATACGCGATCTCGAAGTCGTACTGTCGCTTCGATTGTTCCGCCGAGAAGGCAATCGCCTTATTCCAGGCGCGGAAGCTCAGCTCCTGTACTCTGAAGTCGACAAGTTTTATCAAGGTATCGAACGCATTGAG
>NZ_JABULD010000678.1:0-11753 GCF_014060985.1 Pseudomonas sp. MD195_PC81_125 | reverse complement strand
GCAAGCCAGCTCCCACAATATTTTGCATTTCACTCCGATCATTGTGGGAGCGAGCCTGCTCGCGAAGCTGCTAGGCGCCGAAGGCGTCCTTGAGAAAGCCCGGTGCGATATAGCGCTGATAATGCGCTTCCGACAACAGGAAGAATTCCCGATCAATGGCATCACGCAGTTCCGGCAGGTTCCAGTCGCGGAACTCCGGCAGCAACACCATCCCGTAGGCCTCCAGATTAATGATCACCCGCGCCCCGCGAGCGATCAGCTGATAGGCCCAGCAATATTCCGACTGATGCGGTACAAAGCGGATCTTGCGCTGTTCCAGCTGCTGGCGCAGACGCGCCGAATCGAAGATCTCGACCTTGCTCGCCATCACTTGTGACAGCAATTGCTCCAGACGCAACCACACTGCACGCTTTTCCTCCTCGCCGTAACCGTTCCAGTGGATCACTTCGTGGTGGAAACGCTTGCAGCCACGGCACACCAGATCTCCGTAAACAGTGGAGCAGAGGCCGACGCAGGGGGTCTTGATGGTCTGATTGGGCATAAATTGGCAAAACACTGAAACGCGGAACAGGTCGGCATGTTAGCCCTTTGTCGGCCATTGATCACCCCTCAAACGTCAGGGGCAAGCGCTGGATCGCGGTTTGGCGCGCCCGTGCACAACGCCACCAAAGTCCAATAGAGCGCGACTTACCTTTTAAAATTTTTTTTTTGCCGTAGAATCAGCCAGCCTTTTAAGGCGCCAATGTCCGTTAGAAGCTGTTTTCAAAGCGTCACGAGCACAGTCGTTCCTTCAGAGCGGTGTTGGCGAAGGGTTTTTCCAGCGGGGAAAAGCCCAACGCCAACCCTCATCAGCTCCCCGTTCTGCAGGCGTAAAACTTTGAAAGCAGCTTCTGTAAGGAATTGCCGGTAATTCTGGCCAAACGACTCACAACGTCGTGCGGTGCATGAGTACGGCAATTTCGGGATGAGCGTCCCGGACACCCATTTGGGACCACTGATGAGGGTAATAACTGTGCTTGAAGCCTACCGCAAACATATCGAAGAGCGTGCAGCCCTGGGTATCGTTCCCCAGCCGCTTAACGCCGAACAAACTGCAGGCCTGGTCGAGCTGCTGAAGAATCCTCCGGCTGGCGAAGAAGCTTTCCTCGTTGACCTGATCACCAATCGCGTACCACCAGGAGTGGACGAAGCCGCTTATGTCAAAGCCGGTTTCCTGTCGGCCCTGGCCAAAGGCGAAGTCACCTCCCCTCTGCTGGACAAGAAACGCGCTGTAGAACTGCTCGGCACCATGCAGGGCGGCTACAACATCGTGACCCTGGTTGAACTGCTGGACAACGCCGAGCTGGCGCCAGTGGCTGCCGAAGAACTCAAGCACACCCTGCTGATGTTCGATGCCTTCCACGACGTGGCTGAAAAAGCCAAGAACGGCAACGTTCACGCCAAGGCCGTGCTGCAATCCTGGGCTGACGGCGAGTGGTTCAAGAAGCGCCCGGTGCTGGCCGACAAGATCAGCCTGCGCGTGTTCAAGGTCACCGGCGAAACCAACACCGACGACCTGTCCCCGGCACCAGACGCCTGGTCGCGTCCTGACATCCCGCTGCACGCCCTGGCCATGCTGAAAATGGCCCGTGACGGCATCGTTCCGGACGAGCAAGGCAAGACCGGCCCGATGAAGCAGATCGAAGAAATGCGCGGCCAGGGCTTCCCGATCGCCTACGTCGGTGACGTGGTCGGTACCGGTTCCTCGCGTAAATCGGCGACCAACTCGGTGCTGTGGTTCTTCGGCGACGACATCCCTTACGTGCCGAACAAGCGCGCTGGCGGTTTCTGCTTCGGCAGCAAAATCGCTCCGATCTTCTACAACACCATGGAAGATGCCGGCGCACTGCCGATCGAGTTCGACGTGTCGAACATGAACATGGGCGACGTGATCGACCTGTACCCGCACGCCGGCAAAGTCTGCAAGCACGGTACCGACGAAGTCATCACCACCTTCGAAATGAAGACCCCTGTGCTGCTGGACGAAGTCCGTGCCGGCGGTCGTATCCCGCTGATCATCGGCCGTGGCCTGACCGAGAAGCTCGCGCCGAACTGGGTCTGCCTGCGTTCGACCTGTTCAAGAAGCCGGAAGCACCGGCTGAAAGCACCAAGGGATTCACCCTGGCGCAGAAAATGGTCGGCAAGGCGTGCGGTCTGGCAGAAGGCAAAGGCGTTCGTCCTGGCACCTACTGCGAACCGAAAATGACCACCGTAGGTTCTCAGGACACCACCGGTCCAATGACCCGTGACGAACTGAAAGACCTAGCGTGCCTGGGCTTCTCCGCTGACCTGGTGATGCAGTCCTTCTGCCACACCGCGGCGTATCCGAAGCCGATCGACGTGACCACCCACCACACCCTGCCTGACTTCATCATGACCCGCGGCGGCGTTTCCCTGCGTCCGGGCGACGGCATCATCCACTCGTGGCTGAACCGCATGCTGCTGCCGGACACCGTAGGTACCGGTGGTGACTCGCACACCCGTTTCCCGATGGGCATCTCGTTCCCGGCCGGTTCCGGTCTGGTCGCGTTCGCCGCTGCCACCGGCGTCATGCCGCTGGACATGCCGGAATCGATCCTGGTGCGCTTCAAAGGCAAAATGAAACCTGGCATCACCCTGCGTGACCTGGTTCATGCCATTCCTTACTTCGCCATCCAGAACGGTCTGCTGACCGTCGAGAAGAAAGGCAAGAAAAAACGCCTTCTCCGGCCGCATCCTGGAAATCGAAGGCCTGGAAGGCCTGACCCTGGAACAGGCATTCGAACTGTCCGACGCCTCGGCCGAACGTTCGGCTGCCGGTTGCACCATCAAGCTGTCGAAAGAGTCGATCACCGAGTACCTGCAGTCCAACATCACCCTGCTGCGCTGGATGATCGGCGAAGGCTACGGCGATGCACGTACCCTGGAACGTCGCGCGCAAGCGATGGAAGCCTGGATCGCCAACCCGCAACTGATGGAAGCCGATGCCGACGCCGAATACGCCGAAATCATCGAAATCGATCTGGCCGAGATCAACGAGCCAGTTCTGTGCGCGCCGAACGATCCGGACGACGCCCGTCTGCTGTCCAGCGTCGCTGGCGAGAAGATCGACGAAGTGTTCATCGGTTCGTGCATGACCAACATCGGTCACTTCCGCGCTGCCGGTAAACTGCTGGACCAGGTCAAGGGTCAGCTGCCAACCCGTCTGTGGCTGTCGCCGCCGACCAAGATGGACGCTCACCAACTGACCGAAGAAGGCTACTACGGCATCTACGGCAAGGCCGGCGCACGCATGGAAATGCCAGGCTGCTCGCTGTGCATGGGTAACCAGGCACGCGTTGAGCCGAACAGCACCGTGGTCTCGACGTCGACCCGTAACTTCCCGAACCGTCTGGGCGACGGCGCGAACGTCTACCTGGCTTCGGCCGAACTGGCGTCCGTGGCTTCGATCCTGGGTCGCCTGCCGACCGTCGAGGAGTACATGGAATACGCTGGCAAGATCGACAGCATGGCGGCCGACGTTTACCGCTACCTGTCCTTCGACCAGATCGCCGAGTTCCGTGAAGCGGCTGCGAACGCCAAGATTCCGGTCGTTCAAGCCTAACGCGACACTGCAATGAAAAACGCCGCCCATCGTGAGATGAGCGGCGTTTTTTTTATGCGTGCTCTGTTCCACATCATTCCTTGTAGGAGCTGCCGAAGGTGCGATCTTTGCTCTTGATCTTAAAAAGCAAGATCAAAAGATCGCAGCCTCCGGCAGCTCCTACAGGGAGGCGTCAGATTTCAAGGCTTGCTGCACCGCCCCATCGACGCTCAGCCCGCTGAGTATCACCCCGTTGGCCGTCACCTCCGGCAACGCCTCCAACACGGCCAGCGCTTCCTGTTTGAGCCGCGCCAGAATCAGCCGCTTGCCCTCCTGATGCACCCGCAGGAAAAACGCCTGCATCGCCTCGATACTGGTACCGTCCAGGTCCGGGGTTTCCTCCAGACTGAGGATCACCGTGTGTACCGGCGCGTCCGAATGACGAATCAAATGCAGCGCCGCACCGAGAATCCGCTCCACATTGGCGAAAAACAATGCCTCACTGGGCCGCACAATCAGCACTCCCGGCTCAACCGTCGCCGTTGGATGTCGCTGCAAATCGACAAAATCGTGCCCGCCGTCGATCCGCCCGAGCACCTGAATGTCCGCCGCCGACATCTGTTTGAGCATCAGCAACACGCTGATCGCCACCGACACCAGCAAGCCGTCGAGAATGCCCAGCACCAGCACCGCCCCCACCGCGCACATCACCAGCAGCCGATCCCGGCGCCAGACGAAGTAGCGCCCCAGCGGCTGCAGACTCAAGCCACGCGCCAGCGCATGAATCACGATGGCCGCCAGAATCGGCTCCGGCGTCAGGGCGATCCACGGCAACACCGTCAGCACGATCACCAGCACCACCAGCGCCGCCACGCCACCGGCCCAGCGTGACGTCGCCCCGGCCGCCTCGTTCGCCGACGTCGCCGAATACCCGGCCCCCGCCGGCATGCCATGGAACAACCCGGACAACAGATTCGAGGCCCCCAGCGCCAGCAGATCACGGTTGGAGGTCACACGATCACCGTGTTTGAGGGCGAACGCACTGATCGAGCCGTACGACTCTGCATACAGAATCATCACCAGCGCGAACCCCACCTCACCCAGCCGCAGCCAGTCGGCAAACGGCAGCACCGGCAGATTCGGTACTTCCAGGCTCAGGTCGATCAAGCCGATCAACTTCACACCGTGAGCCGGAAGGTTCAGCCATTGCCCGGCGACGATACCGATCACTACCACCAGCAAACCGCCGGGCACTCGTGGAAAACGGGAGAACAGGCTTAACAACAGCAGCGCCACCGCGGCGACAACGGCCGCCGACCAGTTCCATTGCGGCAGTTGTTCGAGCAATTGCGGGGCGAAGCGCACCAGATTGGCATCGGTCAGGTGCACGCCGACCACGCTGGCGACCTGTTTGAGGATGATCGTCAGCGCCAGGCCGAAGGCGAAACCGCGCAATACCGGTTTGGCGATAAACGAAGTCACGCTGCCGAAGCGAAAGATCCCCGCCAGCAAGAACAGCCCACCGGTGACCAGTACCAAGCCGACCGCCAGCGTCGCGCGTAACTGCGGGTCGCCATTGGCCATGGTCGCGGTGGTCGCCGCCAGCACCGCCGCTGACGAAGACGTGGCCGAGACAATGGCAAAGCGGCTGGTGCCAAACAGTCCGTAGCAGAGCAATCCGGCAAACAGGGCAATCACGCCGACCTGCGGCGCCAGCGCGGCGATGGTCGAATAAGCGACCGCTTCGGGCAAGAGCAGCCCGGCAATCGACAGGCCGGCGAGGATGTCACGCCAGCGATTGGTGGGTTCTACCGGTTGGGCCGTACTCGACAATCCACTGTCTCCAGACAAAAAAAAAGCCGCTGTGCATGAGAGATGCGCAGCGGCCTACTGTAGCTGAAAAGCGAAAGATCGCAGCCTTCGGCAGCTCCTACAGGTATACACAAACCCTGTAGGAACTGCCGCGGGCTGCGATCTCTTGATCTTCAAGCAGTCAGCGAATAAATCAACGCCGAAATCGCCACCAGACCTACGGCGGTGACAAACACGTTCGACGCCTGACCGCGATAGCGCGCCATCGCCGGTACTTTACGGATCGCGTACATCGGCATCAGGAACAGAATCGCAGCGATCACCGGGCCACCGATGGTCTCGATCATCCCGAGAATGCTCGGGTTCAGGGTCGCGACGATCCAGCACACCACCAGCATGAACGCCGCCACGATGCGATCCAGCGCCTTGGCACCCGGACGCTTGCCGCTCTTGACGATCAGGCCCTTGAGGCCTTCGCTGGCGCCGATGTAGTGACCGAGAAACGACTTGGAGATCGCCACAAACGCAATCAACGGCGCCGCGAACGCGATGGTCGGGTTGCTGAAGTGGTTGGCCAGGTACGACAGGATCGACAGGTTCTGCGCCTTGGCTTCGGCCAGTTGTTCCGGCGACAGGGTCAGCACGCAACTGAAGACGAAGAACAGCACCATCACCACCATCAACAGGTGGGCACGGCAGAGGATCTGCGAGCTGCGCTGGTCAGCGTTGACACCGTAACGACGCTTCTGATCTACCGCAAACGCGAGATGATCGGCGAGTGGTTGAACGAAAACACCATGACCGGGATCGCCAGCCACAGGGTGTGCAGCAGCGCCGACGGTGCCGGCACTTGCGAGGCGGTGGAAAGAATGCCGCCGTTCCAGTGCGGAATCAGGTACACCGCGAGGAACAGCAGCGCAACGATGAACGGATACACCATCAGGCTCATCGCCTTGACGATGGCCTGCTCGCCGCAACGCACTACGGCCAGCAGGCCGAGGATCAACACGAATGACAGCAGCGCGCGCGGTGGCGGCGTGATGTGCAGTTGGTGTTCGAGGAAACTGGCGACCGTGTTGGTCAGGCCGACGCTGTAGATCAGCAGGATCGGGAAGATGGCGAAGAAGTACAGCAGGGTGATCAGCGCACCGGCCTTGATGCCGAAATGCTGCTCGACCACGTCAGTGATGTCGGCGCCTTCGCGACCGGAGAGGACGAAGCGGGTCAGGCCTCGGTGGGCAAAGAACGTCATCGGGAAGGCCAGCAGCGCGAGGATCACCAGCGGCCAGAAGCCACCCAGACCGGCGTTGATCGGCAAAAACAGGGTACCGGCGCCAATGGCCGTCCCGAACAGTCCCAACATCCACGTGGTGTCATGGCGATTCCAGCTCGACAGTTCAGCTGGTGCTGCCGCTTCATAGCGTTCGTCGACGCTATTGGCCTGATCATTCATCCGGTCGGATCTCCGCATTCCGGTCACTTGCCACTCGGTCGGGACGCGTCGGAAAAAACCGACAGACATGCTCCGGCCGAAACAGGGGCGCGATTCTCCGTGATAAATGAGCAGAAGCAAAGACTTAGCTGAGGAATGGTTGTACGGAGCAGATCAGCGGGTTGTCGTTTTTGGGAAAATAGCTGTCGGCTTCGGATAAGTGAAATGTCGTTTTTCGACAAGTTCCAGCGACAACTCCACCGGCAAGACGATCAGATTGATCGAGCGAGGAGAAATCCGAGTGACATGCAAAACAGGCCGAACGCCAGTATTCCCCAGATTGGGTACATATCGCCCTTGTTTTTGATGCGCATTCTTTCAACGTCCTCATCGTATTCTCGATCTGCCCGATCAATCATGGCCTGACGGTCAAATGTACTCATGGTGATTTCCTTTTTAGAGAGTGGGTTTGAATGGTACAAACGCGAACACTTAAAACTTGAGTGAAAGTCCTACTACGGCCGCTGTTGCGGTCAACACCCCAGTGACTACCGCAAACGGATAAAAATACGTATCCCACCTCAACTTCTTTTCTTCCGCCATAAGCTTTTTTCTCTCGGCCGCCAGTTTCCGTATTTCACTCATTATCCTTTCGAGTTCCAGGTGTTCTCGATTGTTTTGAAGCATTTGCCTTCCTTGGCTGTTGGTAGTCACTGCCCGAGCTACTTTGTGTCCCCATGATTTCGCGTTCATCACCATTCCGGTAGCAGACGCATCTGCCAAATTCGTAGGCAAAATCCGCGAAAAACGTAGGTAGCCTCGTACAAAAACAGCGGCGAGCTCATCACCCCCAAATTTTCAATCTGGCCGACATGTTCTAGCGTGAGAGGAGTTCCTTGCCCCACGGAGTCTTTGCCCATGCCCCTCGTCCGCGTCGAAATCAAAAAACGCCCAATACGCCAGTTGACTGGACTCGCTGGCGTCTTCGTGCAGCCGATCAACAATACCAGGGCGAGCTTCTGACGAAGCGCCCGCGCGCTCCCCGTGTCAGCTCCTACACTGGCTGAAGCGGGGCTGCGGCCATCATTGCCAAACAGCTCTGGAATCAGCACCCTGACACGACTTCGCGACCGAACCGCCATTGATCACAGGAGCCGCGCAATGCCCGCCACCGTTCTGGTACTGGTTGAAACCATCAATGACTATCTGCCGATTCTCGAGCATCAGGCTTTCATCTGATCCTCGCACCAACCCCTGCCGAACGCACGCAAGCCATCGCCACCCACGGGGCACGGATCGACGCGGTACTGACTCGTGGCCCGCTGGGCCTGACCGCCGAGGAAATCGGCCGCCCTGCCGGCGCTGAAGATCATCACCGTGATCGGTGCCGGTTACGAACACGTCGACCTGCAGGCCGCCAGCGATCGCGGGATCACTGTGACCAACGGCGCCGGGGTCAATGCCTCGTCGGTGGCCGACCATGCCCTGGCCATGCTGCTGGCACTGGTACGCGACATTCCGCGCTGCGACGCGGCGGTGCGCCGGGGTGAATGGCCGAAGATCATGCGTCCGTCGCTGGCCAATAAACGCCTGGGGATTCTCGGCCTGGGGGCGGTGGGCATGGCGATTGCCAAACGTGCTCACCTTGGTTTCGACATGCAGATCAGTTACCACAACCGGCAGCTGCGCAGTGATGTGCCCTACGCGTTCTGCTCCACGCCGACCGAACTGGCGCGGGCTTCGGATTTTCTGATAGTCGCCACGCCGGGCGGGATTGGCACCCAGCATCTGGTGACGCGTCCGGTACTTGATGCTCTGGGCCCGACCGGTTTCATCGTCAACATCGCCCGGGCCAGTGTGATCGCCACCGCAGAGCTGATCAGCGCGCTTGAGCAACGACGGATTGCCGGGGCTGCGCTGGACGTGTTCGATCACGAACCGCAGGTCCCGGATGCGCTGAAAACCCTGAACAATGTGATTCTCACGCCGCATGTCGCCGGTCTGTCGCCGGAAGCCACACAAGGTACGGTGGAACTGGTGGGGAAAAACCTGATGGCATTCTTTTCGGGGCAACCAGTGCTGACGCCAGTCATCCTGCCACCGAGACTCACCAACCAGCGCGTGCATTAACAAGCGCCGGCAGCGCCCTGCTGCCGGTGCCTATTCGAAACGCTGATTATCCTGCAACACGCTAACCTATAAGACCGCTGCGCGCTTGTGGCCGCCCTGGTGCGCCATTAGATTAGCCAATGATGTCTGGCCTCCAAAATAAGCAGAAGGGATAAGCATGGCGCTTACTGACCAGTCCACCCGTATCCGCTCTGGCGAAGAACTCGATGCCAGCCTGATCGATCCGTACCTCAAGGCGCACATTCCGGGCCTGACCGGCACGCCGCAGATCAGCCAGTTTCCCGGCGGCGCGTCGAACCTGACGTACCTGCTGGAATACCCGGACCAGGAATTTGTCCTGCGCCGTCCGCCGTTCGGCCACAAGGCCAAATCCGCCCATGACATGGGCCGCGAATTCCGCATCCTCAATCAACTGCGCGACGGTTTCCCCTACTGCCCGAAAGCCTACGTGCACTGCACCGACGAGTCGGTGATCGGTGCCGAGTTCTATGTGATGGAGCGGGTCAAGGGCATCATCCTGCGCTCAGATCTGCCGCCAGAACTGGGCCTCGATGCAGCCAGGACCGAAGCACTGTGCAAGAGCTTCATCGACCGTTTCGTCGAACTGCACCGGGTTGACTACAACGCCTGCGGCCTCGGCGATCTGGGCAAGCCGGAAGGTTACGTCGCCCGTCAGATCAAGGGCTGGAGCGAACGTTACGAAAAAGCCCTGACCCCGGATGCGCCGCACTGGGAAACGGTCAAAGCCTGGCTCAATGACAAGATGCCGGCCGACCATCCGACCTCAAGCATCGTGCACAACGACTACCGTTTCGACAACGTGATCCTCGACCCGGACAACCCGATGCAGATCATCGGCGTGCTCGACTGGGAACTGACCACCCTCGGCGATCCGCTGATGGACCTGGGCAACACCCTCGCCTACTGGATTCAGGCGGACGATCCGGCCCCCGTGCAACTGATGCGCCGCCAGCCCAGCCACGCCCCGGGCATGCTGACCCGCCGCGAGTTCGTCGATTACTACGCCGAACGCTCGGGCATCCGCATCGACAATTTCGATTTCTACTACACCTACGGCCTGTTCCGCCTGGCCGGCATCGTGCAGCAGATCTACTACCGCTTCTACCACGGCCAGACTCAGGACAAACGCTTCGCGCAGTTCATTCACATGAACAAACTGCTGGAGCACATGAGCCTGCAGGTCATTGCGAAATCGAGCCTCTGACGGCCCATACCAAGGAACCCCCATGTCCAAGACTCAGTTGTTCGACCTCGACGGCAAAATCGCATTCGTCTCCGGCGCCAGCCGCGGCATCGGTGAAGCCATCGCCAAACTGCTGGCCCAACAAGGCGCCCATGTGATCGTCTCGAGCCGCAAGCTCGAAGGTTGCCAGCATGTCGCCGACGCGATCATCGCCGCTGGCGGCAAAGCCACCGCCGTGGCCTGCCACATCGGTGAAATGGAACAGATCAGCCAGGTATTCGCCGGGATCAAGGAACAGTTCGGCCGCCTCGATATCCTGGTGAACAACGCCGCGACCAACCCGCAGTTCTGCAACGTGCTGGACACCGACCTGAGCGCATTCCAGAAGACCGTCGACGTGAACATCCGCGGCTACTTCTTCATGTCGGTAGAAGCCGGCAAGCTGATGCGCGAAAACGGTGGCGGCAGCATCATCAACGTTGCGTCGATCAACGGTATTTCACCGGGGATCTTCCAGGGCATCTATTCGGTGACCAAAGCGGCAGTGATCAACATGACCAAGGTCTTCGCCAAGGAATGCGCGCAATTCGGCATCCGCTGCAACGCCCTGCTGCCGGGCCTGACCGACACCAAATTCGCCTCGGCACTGGTCAAGAACGACGCGATCCTCAAGCAGGCGCTGACGCAGATTCCGCTCAAGCGCGTAGCCGATCCGAGTGAAATGGCCGGGGCGGTGTTGTACCTGGCCAGTGATGCGTCGAGCTACACCACCGGGGTTGCGCTGAATGTGGACGGTGGGTTCCTGTCCTGAACCAGACGTGCCTGTGCAGGAACTGCCGAAGGCCGCGATCTTTTGACTTTGATTTTGCAGATAAAGATCAAAAGATCGCAGCCTTCGGCAGCTCCTGCACGGGATTGAGGTCAGGCAATGACCTTGGCCAGGTGCCAGCCAAAATGCACCGCCAACCAAGCCGCCCCACGCTACTGCGTGACACACCGGGTGGTGGTGATATGGCGCGTAACCTGCTCGTCAACGTACATATCGCCAGACACCTGAGTGTTCTCCAGCGTCTGGCAGGTACGCACCGGCGGTGGTGGCGGCGCAGCAGGAGGCGGTGGCGGAGGACTGGCGCAGCCGCTCAATAGCGCGAAAGAAAAAGCCAGCGACAACGGCAGATACACGCGTTTCCCAGGATTATTCATAGGACGACCCGCGGTGAATGGAAGAGCCACTTCCGCTATCGCGCACGAATACCGCGGATGACGGAAGACCTGACCACTCATTCTTTATAGCCGACTACCCGGCGAGCGCCAGTGAAATGGAGGGGGATGAGGGAATTGGCTGTCGATTTTGTGGAGAGCAAACTCTGTGAGGGAGGGTTGCCTCAGCAAGCAATTTGTTGACTGGGAGGCCGCCATCGCTGGCAAGCCAGCTCCCACAGTGGGGATCGGGTGTCATCAGTTAGAGATTGGTCGGCTGTCAGGCCGCCATCGCTGGCAAGCCAGCTCCCACACTGGGATCGGGTGCCATCAGTTAGAAATTGGTCGGCTGTCAGGCCGCCATCGCTGCAAGC
>NZ_JABULD010000653.1:0-11558 GCF_014060985.1 Pseudomonas sp. MD195_PC81_125 | reverse complement strand
AAMTGYAGGGAGCTGCCGCAGGCTGCGATCTTTTAGCAATCACCGCACAATCAATGTCCGGACGCGGCCGGGCCTGCTTTTGCGGCAAACGGCGGCTTCGCCAGCCACACAATCAGAATCAGCCCCATGAACCCCCAGCCCAGCAACGTGAAGTAATCCACGGTGGAGAGCATGTACGCCTGGCTGGTGAGGATCTGATCCATCTGCGCGTACGCCGATTGGCTCGCGCCACCTAAATGATTCAACGTCTCGCGGGTCGCCGGCTCGAAGGTACTGATGCTTTCGCTCATGTACGCATGATGCTGATCGGCGCGGCGGATCCAGATCCAGGTTGTCAACGATGCCGCAAAGCTACCGCCCAAGGTGCGCAAGAACGTCGCCAGACCGGCGCCGTCGGCGATCTGGCTCGGCGGCAGGTCGGACATCAGGATGCTCAGGGTCGGCATGAAGAACAGCGCCACGCCAATCCCCATGAACAGCTGCACCAGGGCGATGTGCTGGAAGTCCACCTCGTTGGTGAACTCGGCGCGCATGAAGCAGCTCAAGCCAATCGCGAGGAACGCCAGACCGGCCAGCAGGCGCAGGTCGAACTTGTTCGCGTACTTGCCGACAAACGGCGACAACAGCACCGGCAGAATCCCGATCGGCGCCACCGCCAGACCGGCCCAGGTCGCGGTGTAACCCATCTGGGTTTGCAGCCACTGTGGCAGGATCAGGTTGATGCCGAAGAACCCGGCGTAACCCAGCACCAGCACCAGCGTACCGATGCGGAAGTTGCGATGGGCGAACAGGCGCAGGTTGACCACCGGATGCTGGTCGGTCATTTCCCAGATCACAAATACTGCCAGGGCGATCAGCGAAATCGCCGCACCGATGATGATGAAGTTCGATTCGAACCAGTCCAGGTCATTGCCCTTGTCGAGGATGACCTGCAACGCGCCGACGCCGATGATCAGCGTGATCAGACCGACGTAGTCCATCGGTTGGCGACTGGTCTCCACCGGACGCTTGGCCAGCTGCGAACGCACCACCATCACCGCAAAGATGCCGATCGGTACGTTGATGAAGAAGATCCACGGCCAGCTGTAGCTGTCCGTGATCCAGCCACCGAGAATAGGCCCGGCAATCGGCGCGACCACCGTGACCATCGCCAGCAATGCCAGGGCCATGCCGCGCCTCGCGGGCGGATACACGGCAATCAACAGCGTCTGCGTCATCGGGTACAGCGGGCCGGCCACCAGGCCTTGCAGCACACGAAAGCCGATCAGTTCCGGCATCGAGGTCGAGATACCGCAGAGAAACGAGGCCAGCACGAACAGAATGGTGGCCCAGAGAAACAGCTTCACCTCGCCGAAACGGCGGCTGAGCCAACCGGTCAGCGGCAGCGCGATGGCGTTGCTTACGGCAAACGAGGTGATCACCCAGGTGCCCTGCTCCGAACTCACCCCTAGGTTGCCGGAGATCGTCGGCAGCGCCACGTTGGCGATGGTGGTGTCGAGCACTTGCATGAACGTCGCCAGCGACAGGCCGATGGTGCTGAGCAACAGGCTGGGCGGCGTGAAAGAGGCGTTATTGCTCATTGTGAATCCTATGAAACCGGGTTGACGCTGCGTCTGTTAAAGAAGCAGTTGCCCATAAGGAACAGGCTCTTGTGATGAAGAAGTTCCTCTGTGGTGAGGGGATTTATCCCCGATGGGTCGCCAAGCGGCCCGTCCTTAGATTCAGAAAAGCCGGGCCTGCTGCGCAGTCCATCGGGGATAAATCCCCTCACCACAGTAAATCTCATCACCTTGAGAACCTGTTCCCACAGGGGAAAGATTCAGCGTTGCGCGGTTTTGCTGACCGCAGCGCTGTTGTCGTGGATCAGTTGCGCAATCATCGCGTCGGCCTCAGCCAGTTGGCGGTCGTAGACGTTGGTGCTGAACGAGGCCTTCTGCGGCGGTTGCTGGGCCAGCACCGGGCCGCTCTGGTCGTGCAGGTTCACTTCAACGTTGGTCGACAGACCGACGCGCAATGGATGCCTGGCCAGTTCTTCGGCGTTGATATGAATCCGCACCGGCACACGCTGCACGATCTTGATCCAGTTACCAGTGGCGTTCTGCGCCGGCAACAGAGCGAACGCGCTGCCGGTACCGGCGCCGAGGCTGTCGACGGTGCCGCTGTACTTCACGCTGCTGCCGTAGATGTCGGACTCGATGTCCACCGGTTGGCCGATGCGCATGTCACGCAGTTGGGTTTCCTTGAAGTTGGCGTCGATCCACAGTTGATCCAGCGGAATCACCGCCATCAGCGCGGTGCCTGGCTGTACGCGCTGACCGAGCTGCACAGTGCGCTTGGCGACGTAACCGGTAACCGGCGCGATCAGGGTGCTGCGGGCGTTGGTCAGGTACGCCTGACGCAGTTCAGCAGCGGCCTGCATCACGTCCGGATGCGACGAGACCACGGTGGCATCGACCAGCGCGCTGGTGGTTTTCAGTTGTTGTTTGGCGTTGGCCAGGGCGTTTTGCGCCGAGGTCAGGTCGTCGCGGGCGTGGGACAGTTCTTCCTGGGAAATCGCCCCGCCAGCGGCGAGGTTTTTCCGGCGGTTGTAGTTGTCCTGAGCTTTCTGTACTTCGGCCTGTTGCGCGTTGACCTGGGCTTTCATGCCGTCAACGTTGCTGTACAGGCCGCGCACCTGACGCACGGTGCGCGCGAGTTTCGCCTGAGCACTTTGCAGGCCGACTTCGGCGTCGTTCGGGTCGAAGTTGACCAGCACCTGACCTTCGTGAACCAGATCACCGTCGTCGGCGCCGATGCTGACCACGGTGCCGGTGACCAGCGGCGTGATCTCGACGACGTTGCCGTTGACGTAGGCGTCGTCGGTGCTTTCGTTGAAGCGCCCGATGAATTCGTGATACGCCCAGACGCCGGCCCCGGCGAGCAGGACCACGACGGCCAGCACCAGCAGCATGAATTTGCGCTTGCGTGGATTGCCAGTGTCGGGCGTGTTGGCTTGAGTTTGGGTGTTTTCGGCAGTGGCCATGACAAATACCTGAATTAGTTGTGCGACGTGGCTGGGGTGGCGTTGGCTGCGGTCAGGGTCTCACCCTGAAAGCCGCCGCCCAGCGCTTGCATCAGTTGAATCGACAGGTCGATCTGCTCGGCATTGAGGTTGGCCAGCTGACGCTGGGCCTGCAGCAATTGCTGCTCGATGCTGAGCACGTCCAGGTAGTTGCCGATGCCGGAACCGTAACGCTGGACGACGGTGTTGTAAGAATCCTGAGCAATCTCGGTAGCGTGTTGTTGCGCGCCGATCTGCCGGCCGATGTCACGCAACTGGTTGATCGTGTCGCTGACATCACCCAGGGCTTTCACCAGGCTTTTGTTGTACTGCGCCACCGCCAGATCGTAATCGGCGTCACGCGCATCGAGGTTGGCGCGCAGGCGCCCGCCGTCGAAGATCGGCACCGAAATGGTCGGGGCGATGTTGAAGAAACGACTGGCCGACCCGAACATCGCGTCACCCAACAAGGATTCGGCACCGGCCGAGGCCGTGAGGTTCAAGTTGGGATAGAAGCGGGTTTTCGCCGAGTCGATGTCTTTGCTCGCCGCCTCTACGCGCCAGCGCGCAGCGACCAGATCCGGACGCCGGCCGAGCAGCTCTGCCGGCAGCACCGACGGCACCGCCACGGCGCTGGCTTGCAGGACTTTCGGTCGAGCAATTTCGTTGCCGCGATCCGGGCCTTTGCCGAGCAACACGGCCAGGGCGATTTTCGCGCTGTTCAGACGTTTTTTCAGCGTCGATCAGGCTGGCTTCGGAGCTGGCCTCAAGGCTTTGGGTTTGCTGGAACTGGTACTGGCTGTCGATCCCGGCACTCAAGCGGCGCTGACTCAAATCGAGCATTTGTTTGGTGCGCTTGAGATCGTCGTTGGCCAGGTCGTAGACAATGTGCGCTTGACCCAGATCGCTGTAAGCCCGGGCCACGTCGGCGGCGAGGGTCAACTGCGCTGCCTGACGATCGACTTCGGCGGCGCGGGCCTGACCGAGTGCGGCTTCCCAGGCATCACGCTGGCCGCCCCACAGGTCGAAATTGTAGTTGAAGCCGGCGCTGACGTTACGCACCGTCGCGTAGGCATCACCCTGCCTCGCGGGTCCTGATCCTTGGCCAGGCGCGAACGGCTGATGCCGGCACTGGCGTCGAGGGTCGGATAGCGTTCGGCATCGGCGGCATACGCGGCGGCGCTGGCCTGATGGGCGCGGGCTTCGGCGATCTGCATGTCCGGGCTGTCGTGCAGCGCTTCGCGGATGAGACCGTCGAGTTGCGGATCGCCGAGGCTGGTCCACCAGTCGCTTTTTGGCCAGGCGGCCGGCGACAGGGTCACGCCGTTGAGCGACTGGCCGACTTTCAGGCTTTTCGCATCGAGGTTTTGGCCCTGAGTGTCGAGGCCGCTGTAGTTGGCGCAACCGGCGAGGATCATCGCCGACAGCAGCAGGGTCAGGCTGCTGCGCAAGGTTTTACCGCTCATTGTGTTCACCTAAGCGCTGGATCGTGATCGGGTCACCGGCTGCCAGCAGGATTTTCTTGAGGATGTATTCCAGGGTTTTCAGCTCTTCACGAGAGATGGCGCCGGCCAGTTCATTCATCGCATCGGCGCCGATATAGGGCAGGCGATCGGCCAGTTGCTGGCCCTGCTCGGTGAGCTTGAGCTGCACCTGACGGCGATCGCCTTCGCTGCGTTGGCGAACCAGGAAACCTTTCTGCTCCAGACGATCGAGCATGCGCGTCATCGAACCGCTGTCCAGCGACAGGTGCCGGCACAGCTCGGCCGGGGTGTCGACGCCGTACTGGGCCATGATGATCAACACCTTGAACTGCGCGGCGGTGATGCCGTGGGGTTCCATGTGGGTGTCGATGATCCGGTCCTTGAGCAACGCGGCGCGGCCCAGCAACAGGCCGAGATGGCAATGTTTGAATTCGTCCGGGGTGAAATGCTTCATGTGCTCACCTAATAACTGCCTAGGCAGTGAATGTATGTCGAGATGTTACTGCCTAGGCAGCGAATGTCAACGCAATAGTTAGGTTGCTTTGTAATTAGTTGACCAACGGACTGGGTTTTTGTGTTGCACAGGCGCACGCCTTCGCGAGCAGGCTCGCTCCCACAGGATCTCCGCGCGACGCAAATTTTGCGTCTGATGGAAATCCCCTGTGGGAGTGAGCCTGCTCGCGAAGGCCGCGCCTCGGTTCAAATAAACAGGTGCGTTCTAGAAATCGCGCTTGTAGAAAATATCCAGCGAACTCGCCACGCCACTGGCCGCTTCGACATAGACCTTCTTGCTCAGCTTGTAGCGCAGCGCAATGGTGTTGGCCGGCTCGAACACGCCAACGCCATAACGCAGACTGAGTTTCTCGGAGATATTGCCGCTGGCGACCACACTGGTGGTGTTGCCGCTGCCCTGGGTATCGAGCTGAAAATCCTGAATCCCCAGGTCCTTGGCCAGACTGCTGGTGACCCCGGAACTGCCCATCAAGCCCAGACCCAACGCCGCTTGCGCGAGCATGTTGTTATCTTCGCCGTTGGTGCTCAACGGCCGCCCGAGCACCAGATACGACAACGCCTGTTCCTGGCTCATCGCCGGTTCGGAGAAGATCTGCGTAGTCGGTTGCTCGGCACTGCCGCTCAGGCGGATACCGGCGATCACGTCGTCGGTCTGGCGAATCGCTTCGATGTCCAGATACGGCTGATCGATCGGGCCGGCGAACAGCAGCCGCGCACGGCGCACGTTCAGGCGCTGGCCGTAGGCACGGTAACGGCCGTCGTTGAGCCACAGCTCGCCACGGGTGTCCATGTTGTCGCCGATGTGCACGTGACCTTGCAGGTTGGCGGTCAGGCCGAATCCGGCAAAACTCAGTTTGTCTTCGCCGACCACCACGTCGATGTCCATTTTCATCGCCAGCGGCGGTTTGCCCTCTTCGGTCTGTGCCCCGACGATGATCGTGTCATCGGAGACTTTCACCGTCGATGGCGGCAGTTCGCGCACAGTGATTTCGCCTCGGGGCACCTGGACCTTGCCGGCAATTTTCAGCTCGTCGCCGGCCATGGAAATCTTCAGGTCCGGCGCCACTTCCAGTTTGGCATAAGGCTCGACGGTCACCGGCAGTTGCGTGCCCTTGAGCGCGACATCGACCATCAGCGCCTGCCCCCAGGCGACGTTACCGTTCAGGCTGCCCTGCCCGCTTTTGCCGCTTTTCCAGCCGCCATCGAGGCGCACCGATTCGCCGGCAATCACCGCTTGCAGTTGCAGGTCCTTGAGCTCCATCGGCAGCTCGGCACCGGACACTTCGCCGTCGCTGAGTTTCACCGTGCCGTTGACCAGCGGCGCCAGCAGACCGCCGGAAATCGTGCCGCTGCCGTTGAGGCGTCCGGTGAGTTTTTCGACCATCGGCACAAACGGCCGCGCCACCGACAGGTCCAGTCCGCTCAGGCGGAAAGAGCCGCTCAACGGTTTGTTTTTCGGCAGCGGATTGAGCTGCGCCTGCACCATCAACTCGCCGAGTTTGCCGCCGACGAAGTTGAGTTCGGTGTCCACCCGCTTGGGTGTGAGTTTGCTGGTGAGCTTCAGGGTCTGGTACGGGAAGTCCAGCCACTGATCCTTTTCTTTCATGCGCAAAGTGCCGCCGCTGGCGTCGATGCTGACCACGCCATTGGGGCCGCTGGCCGGCAGATCCAATTGCAGATCGGCGTTGAGCCTGCCTTGCCAGGCAAAGTCTTTCGGCAACCACTGCGCGAGGCTTTCGATCGGGAACTGCTTGAGGTGGTAACGCAGTTTCGGCTCCGGCAGCAGGCGCTGATCTTCGCCGCACAGGCTGGCATTGCCGGACATCCAGCAATGCGCGCCGAAGTTGATCTTGCCGTCGGCGAGGCGTTCGAGTCTGGCCGGGCTCTGCAGTTTCCAGTCCTGGCCGCCGGCCTGAATGTCGCCGCTGGCCAGACGTCCGCGCCAATTGCCCTGGTCCAGATTGCCATCCAGACCGAGGGCCAGTTTCAGCTTCGGCCCGAGCAGGTCGAGGTTGAGTTTCTGCTGCTTGATGTCGCCTTGGGCGCTGGCGGTCAACACACCGAGGTTGGTGTCACCGGCCTGAATGCCGCTGCCCTTGAGGTCGATCTTCGCCCGTTGCGCACTGTCGAGCGTGGCATCGAGATTGAGGCTTTGCAGACGATTGTCCTGAAACGCCAGTTGCGAACCCTGCAAGCCGAGCTTGCCTTGCGGTGCCTTCAGCGTACCGGCGACATTGACCAGCCCCGTGACCTGCCCGCGCAACTGCGGCCAGAGCTGGGCCAGGCGCGTCAGCTTGATGTCGATCTGCCCGGTGAGTTTCTGTTGCAGGCTGCCCTTGCCGCTGATGCTGTTATCGCCGAGGCGGATTTGCAGGGCGTTGAGGTTCCACTGCTCGCCGGCGCCGTCCGCCTTGGCCTGGAGGATCGCCGGTTGCCCGCGCAATTTGCCTTTGAGGTCGAGGTCGGCGGTGAGGCTCAGGCGTTCGTTCTTCATCTCGCCTTGGCTTTTCAGCGGCCCGGCCAGGGTGCCAGGCAGTTCCGCGACCCAGTACGCCGGGTTCAGTGCCGAAAGATCCAGCGCAGTGTCCCAGGCGATGCCGTCGGCGAACTGCACGTTCACATGCCCTTCAGCCTTGCCCTGCCCGGCTTCCATCTTCAGTTGCGGCAAGGCGATCTGTTTCAGGCTGCCGCTGAACGGGCTGCTCAGGCTGAACGCCCCCGCCGGGCCATCGAGGTCGGCGGCGAAGTTACCGAGGTACTGACCGTCGGTGTAGGAGACTTCGCCGGTGAAGCTGCGCAAGGCAACTTGCGGCTCGTCGATTTCGTTATAGAGCCGGTGCCACGGAAAGTCCTGCCAGTTGATGTTGGCTTGGGCGCTGAGACCCTTGCTCCAGTCAACTCGGCCGGTGAGTTTGAGGCTTTGTTTGTCGTTGGCCGTCAGGTCGAGGCCGACAATCTGCGCGCCACTGGCGTCGACTTTGCCTTTGAGCAGCAGCCGCCACCGGCCCCTTGTCGGCGGGCAGCGTGGCGTTGCCATTGAGCTGGTAACCGTTTTTCAGATCACCTTCGCCGGTCAAGAGCAGTTGATTCAATTGCAGGGTGTCCGGCAGGTCAGCGCTCGGTTTGAACGCATCGCTGGTGATCCGTACCTTGGCCGGCAGATTTTCCGCTAGCGGTTGCAACTCGCCGCTCAACTGGCCGTCGAGGTAGCCATGACTGTCGGCGTGCAGGTTGAGGGTTTTCAGCAGATCGCCGTCGACTTTCAACGCCAGCGTCCAGGGGCCAGTGCCTGGGGACGGCAGGCTCAGGTCACCGGCGATGTTCAGCGGCCAGTTGCCGGTCGGTTGCAGCAGGCCGGAGAGGTTCAGGCTGAGGTCGTCGCGCTGCAATTTCACGCTGTCAATTTGCAGCCCTTGGGCAGTCCAGTGCGCCGCCAGCTGCAAGCCCTTGAGTTGCTCGCTGCCGTTGAACAGCAAGCTGCCAACCTGCACGTCACCGAGCTCGATGGCCAGCGGCAATTGCAGATCCGGCAGTTTGATCGGGCCGCTGTCGGTGGTTTCCTCACTCGGCGGGAATTGCAGGATCACCTGATCAGCCTTGAGCTGCTCGATGCAAAGCGTCATGCGCGTCAGGCACAGCGGCGACCAGGCGAAGATTGCCTTGTTCAGCTCGACCCGGCTGCTGTCCTGCTGCCACAGCAAATGATCGGCGCTCCATTGCCCGCCGAGGCGACCCTGGAAATTCTCCACGTTCAAACCCGGCACAAGGCTCAGCGCCCAACGGCTGCCTGCTTGCGTCCCGAGTAGAGTGGCGATGCTCAATACAACCAACAGCACCAGCGCCAACAATGCCAGTGCCGCTATTTTCAAACCACGCTTCACAGCTCAGGCCCCATGGAAAAGTGCAGCCGGATGCCGCCGTCGTCGTCCAGCGCGTGGGCCAGGTCGAGGCGGATCGGCCCCACCGGCGAGACCCAGCGCACACCGATACCGACCCCGGTCTTGAGGTTCGGCAGTTCGAGTTTGTTAAAGGAGTTGCCCTGGTCGACGAAGGTCGCGACCCGCCATTTCTCGGCAATTGAATATTGATATTCGACGCTGCCGGCCACCATGTAGCGCCCGCCGATGCGGTCGCCCTTGGCGTTTTCCGGGGACAGACTCTGGTAGTCGTAACCGCGCACGCTCTGATCGCCACCGGCGAAGAAACGTAGTGATGGCGGTACCGAGTTGTAACCGTTGGTGGCGCTGCCGCCGATCTGCACCCGACCGAGGAAGCGGTGGTTGTCGAACACCGTGGTCAGGCCTTTGATCAGCGCCGTGCCGTATAAAAGGTTGTTGTCCGAGCCAAGACCTTCCTTCGCCACTTTGCTTTCAAAGGTCAGGCGATAGCCGTTGTGCGGGTCGATGCGGTTGTCGCTCTTCAGGTACGAATAGCTGATGCCGGGCATCAACAAGGTGCTGAGGCCGGAGTCGTCGCCGAGTTCATATTCTTCGCGCTGCCATTTCAGCGAAATCACTCGCTGCCAGCCGCTGGGCAACTTGCTGTGCCATTCCGGGCCGAAGGTCAGCAGCTTGCTCAGGGTGTCGGAGCCGTCGATGTTTTCATATTGATAACCACCGGCCCAGCGCAGTTTGTCGGTCAGCGGCGGGTCGAGCGGGATGTCGTAGAACAGACCGACGTTTTGCCGTGGCGCCGACAGTTCGGCTTCCCAGCCGTAGCTGTCGCCCTGCGGGTTGACCCAGTGGCGGGTCCAGTTGGCCTTGATCCGTGGGCCGACGTCAGTCGAGTATCCGAGGCCCAGGCCCATGGTGCGTGGCTTGCGCGTGTCGAGTTTGACGTCCACCGGAATCACGTCGTTCTTCGCCGCGGTCGGCGCCGCATCGACGCGCACGCCCTTCGAAATAGCCGCTCGATTGCAGGTCGCGGTTGAGTTCGGCGATCAACTCGGAGTCATACGGGTCGCCGGCCTTGAACGGCACCATGCGTTGCAGCAGGTCTTCGTCGAACGGCGTGTCGCCCTCGAAACTGACGCTGCCCAGCGCATAACGCGGGCCGCTGTCGTAGATCAATTCAACGTCGGCCACCCCGGCACGCGGGTCGACCAGGAGTTTCTGGCTGGTGAAATGGCCGCTGAAGAAACCGAAACGCGAGGCCTGGTTCTGGATCAGACGTTTGGCGTCTTCATAACGCCCATGGTTGAGCACGGCGCCAGACTTGAGCGTGTCACTGCTCGGCACACGAAAGGATTTGAGCGAGGCCGCGGGCCCGTCGACGCGGATAGTCACGTTGCGCAGACGAATCGGCTCGCCAGGATCGATGTTCAGCACCAGGCGCGGTTTATCACCGCCCTTCACATCGCTGTCGATCTGCGGCTGGTAATAACCCAAGGCTTGCGCGGCTTTGCGCGCCTGCTCCTCGGCCCCGCGACTGAAGCGCAGCAAGGCTTGTTCGTCACGATCGCCGAGGCTGCCGATATAGCCTTCTATATTGGCCTTGAGTTCGTCGTTGGACGGTTTGATCCGCACGTCCAATTCACTTTGCGCCAGCGCCGCGCAGCTGATTAACAGCAGGAGCACGCCACTGGTAAATCTTCCTGGAAACTTCATAGGCGCGGATGCTATCACGGGCTTGGGAGCGTGATAGAACAGGAAATTTCCGAAGAAGTTCGATTGCTATGCTGTTGCAGTTTGTAACACCTGCGGATTGGCGTGGAAAAAAACGTGTTCACGCACCGGGCCGACGGCCACTTCGCCAATCTCCTCATAACCCTGACGTTTGTAGAATTCCAGGTAACGCGGGTTCCCGGTATCGAGTACGACGCCTTGCGAGGTTTCGTCCACCGCGCACCAGTTGTGCACGGCCGTCAACAGCTGCTCGCCAAAGTGTTTGCCTTGAAACTGCGGGTGGATTCCCAGCAGCGGCAACATGTGCACCGAATCGCTGGGCACGCACGCCGCCACCGCATCGTGATAGGCCAGATAACGCCGGGTGCAACGGAAGCCGGTGCTGAGCACCATGCGCAGGCGCCACGCCCAGCTCTCGGTGATCCCCAGACGCCGTTGCGGCGGCGCAATCAGGGCAATCCCGATCAGGCGGTCGTTGACCAGCAGGCCGATGGCTGGCAGGTCCTGCAGGAAATGCTGCTTGACCAGCTCACGCACCGTGGCCCGTACGCGCTGCTCGTAGCCCGGCCGCTCGGCCTCGAACAAGTAACCGAAGGTCGGTTCGTGGCGGTAGGCCTGATACAGCAGCGATCGGGCTTCGCGCGAGTAACCGCGGTCGAGCATGTGGATGTCGGCGATGGCAGTCTGGGTTTCAGGCATGACGGTGATTCTCCCCCCGGGGCGCAGCGCAAATGACTGCGCTCTTGTTGGTACGAACCTGTTGCAGGTGGCGCAGTTCCCCACAGGTATAGACCAACTCGGGATCTTCATCGACCGGGCGGGCCTCATCGCTGGCAAGCCAGCTCCCACAGTGCCTGCGTCGCACACAAAATATGTGAACACCATTGAACCTGTGGG